>JAIECC010000033.1 GCA_029068665.1 Lachnospiraceae bacterium | reverse complement strand
TGATTTATAATTTATAGTCATCGTTAAGCCTATTGTTGCATCAATTATTCATATACCCACAATGGAATAATTACGTATTTAACGGACTTCCCTGCTTATTTTTCAGCGTGAAATATCGGTCGATTTGACCAACCTAAGATTTTTGAGATACCAAAAGACTTTCCACTTCATCCTCAAAGGCCCCGATAGATTCTGCCTGTGCAGCCTTCTTCAGTAATACGCTCAGCATATCCATATCAGTAATCGCCATGAGCTTATCCTTCAACAATTCCGGAATTACACCCAGGTCAGATAAAAAGGAACAAATAGACTCTCGCTTTCCTTCAAGCTTTCCTTCTTCCATCCCTGCCTTATATTCATCCCTGATTATTTCTCCAAAATGCATATAGCGATTCCCCATTTCTCGGTCTGCCTTAATCCTTCTGATCGAGGCTTGAAGTCTGCTTACCAAATCATCCTTATAATCCGCCATACTTTCCTGCACATTTGCACCGACGAACTTTAAGAACTTTACTAATCGTTCGGGAACTTCTGTATCATTCGTTCCCTTGGTACTTAAAAATATCGTATGTGAACCATCTTCGTAATCATAAGACTCCTCTTCTGCAAAGACTTCCTTTTTTGTATAGCGGTACTTTCCAAGCCCTGCCGGGTCAAAATCACAGATAAAAATCACATAACTGTCCGGCAGTTCTTCATATCCTATGCCTATATCAAGAAGCTCCATATCCATCTGTCCATGATAATACCTTGCCCGCCTGAAAATCTCTCGCTTTACAATCTGCATCTCCACATCATAGTGTGTCTTATTTTCATCTCTGGCATATACATCCAGCCGTACACCCTTATACTCCGGATTATATACGATACTCCTCTCCCTGCTTACTTCTACACGCTCAATCTCAATGCCAAGGGCACATTCAATCACACCCTTACAGTTTTCCGGATCCAGCATTGCAGCCGCAAACAGGAAATTATCCTTAATTGTCAATTCCTGTAATGTCTTTCTTCCCACTCGATTCCTCCCTTTTGTATGCAGAGAAATCCGTATACAATTAGTATACATATTCATTCGGTAATTGTCAAATATTTTTTATTATTTCTTTAATAACAACTGCGCCGGTCCGGTTGCACCGCTGCCGCCATCTACTATCAACATACAAAACGGAATGTCCGAATCACCCTCGTACAAATAATACTCCTCCAAAGGCATGGCACCTGATACAGAATCATACAAGTAAACTTCCCTGTTGCTTTCATCATAAATGGTCCGCCGAAAAGCACCTGACGTACCGAAATAACGGGAACTGTGGCTATAGATTTTCTCTATCATTCCATTATCATAGTAAATATAATCTATAGAATAGAAAAACTCTGATTCACGAACTGCATCCTGATTTGTCTCATAATCATGCACTATACAATCGCCAGTTACCTCATAGGAAAGAAGTCTGCCAATTCCATCGTATTCACAATTTCCTTGTATATTCTGCACATTCGTTTCCCCTAACAAACCATAGAGAAACGTAAAATCATCTACTGAAGTATACGCTTCCAGCGGTTCTAAACGCCATTGCTCAATCTCCGTCCTATTTTCCTTCTCATTAATTACAAATCCGTAAGCCTCCTCATTTTTCTTCTCCTCTTCCGTAACTGCACAGCGGATGCCGCACCACAAATCAGAGTTTGTCCACAGCACCATCTGCAATTCTCCCTCCGGATTCACATAAGCAGCATATGGCTCCTGCTCATAGGCACCCTCTCCAAGAACAAAATTGACAAATTCTTCTGCCGTTCTTCCCTTCAGATAGTAATACCCTCTTGTTTCCTCCCATCCATCTGCTTCCAGTTTTGAGTAAATGTCCTGCCCTTCTTCTACACTTGCATCTTCCGTTTGCTCTCTTAAATCTTTCTCATCATATTTCCTTATTATACGTATTACTTCTTTTTCAGAATCAAATATATGACACATTCGTGTACCCTCTCCAAGCTGATTCAGGAAATCATCCAGTACCCGATTAAATTCCTCCTCTCCCATCTGCTCCTCTGACACTTCCCGGTCATTTCCTCCATTGGACCCATGGACTTCCGTCATGAAATATCCTTTTGTTACAACTCCATTCTCATATTCCTGGATAATATACGTGTAAATGTCCTGAGCATTTTTTTCAGCAGAACAGTCAAATACACGTTCAAGCTTCCCCTTGTCGTTATAGCGGAAGAAGCTTCTGACCCATCCATATCCTATAATTCCAATTATCTGATTGTTATATAAGTTAATCTCCTTACTATTCAGGCCATAGGTGATGGGCTCCCATTCTACCAGACTTCCTTCCTCATTATGAAATACTAATATTTTCCCTTGGAGATTCATCTGCCCTATATGAATCAGCAATTCCTTCTCCCCATCCCCATTCATATCCTCCAGCTTCATATGAAATACCCGAAGGGATGAATCCAAAATCTTATCATAATAATCCGACCAGTATTGTTCTTCCTGACTCTCCACATCAACGGCTGCCACCTCATTATTCAGAAAGGAAGCATACAGCGGAACCTCCTGAATCGATGTCATGGAATAAACTCCCGTGGGTGTCTCTGCTTCCCCATCTTCAGATTCCTGTACAGTTGGTGTCCTCACATATGTCACCGGGATATCATCCGGTTCTCCATAATATCCAAGTGCATAGTAAACGATAACCTTTTCCCACCCGTCTCCCGGCAGACTCCACGAGTCCCCCGGCATACCGCTTAAGCACATAGTTGGATGCCCCCAGGCTGCATACAGTTCCTTCTGAGTGTGACCAGCGAGACAGCTTGTTGCTTCTTCATCGGACATACGAGCTACTTCCTCCAGGGTTAGAATAGAGGTGTTCATCTTACGATATATCCAAATCATACAGATACTAAATAGTATCACTATCAATACTGCTATACAAATCAGACCTAACCGCTTCTTCATTCCCTAATCCACCTCCATTTCCTGTAAATCCCCATTTTCATCATAGTATTGTTGGTACGTTTTCTCCTCTGTAATAACAAATGTACCATTCTCATATTTATAAACAAAATCCGTATATGAGTCTGCACTGCTCCTTGCATATCCTCGAATCACCTTCTGCTCTGCATCCGTCTCATAGGCTGGAATGTCTTCAAAGGTTGGTTCATAACGGTAAACACCATTCTCATATACATAAGCACAGGCAGCCGGTGTTCCATGCACCCCTGCACCTCCTAACGAAATGATCAAATCCGCATTTCCATCAAAGGTCACATCCTCCAGATGTGCATCAAAATCACAGGCAGACATAGGATAACGATCCGGGAAACCATCCTGATACATTTCTGCTTTAGATGGATAATCCACGTATAGCACCTGTGAAACAGACTCACCCTTTAGAAAGAAAAAATAATCTTCCTTATGCTGATATGACTGTTCCGGCAGCTCCTGATAACGTACCCGTACCCGGAAGCAAGTCTTCCCCTCATCTACCCACTCATACCCTTCGATTTCCGTATCCTCTGCCAGTACCACCTGATTCTCAATTGCCTCCAGAAGATAGTCCTCCTCCACGGAACAGGTATATTCGATATCACGATACACTCTATATGTCGTATCTTCAAATGCTATGGGATGCAGTTCGTTTACAGAAAAGCCTTTGACAAAACAAATATCTACAGGTGTTTTCTCATACATTTCCTCCATGGTATAGCCCTCTGCGGTTCCGGTGCGAAAATTATAATACACCACCGTACCTGTCTCATCAAGAGTATCATACTCGTACTCGCATACTTGAAATAATTCTAACGGACCTCTGTCATATCCAAAAGAAAACTCAAAACCTCTCCAGCCAACATCGTTGGAAACAATCAAAAAACCGTCCTGTATATAGATAGAAGCAGCAAGCTGAGGATAAGCACCGGAATCCAGCAGCAGCCTATTATTTCTATATTTACATTGGTAACCATCCTCTTTTGCTTCCTGAAATATACATATCACTTTTTTCCCATATGCCATCACTCCATCCCCGGTTTCATAAGGATATTCCCTTGTAAATTCCAATACAACCCCTATGGTCTTTCTACTGTTTTCGCCTTTTCCCATCTCTCCATAGCAAGTATCCGCAATCCGGATATAGTCCGGCAAGTCAGATTCCACATCATCCTCAAAGTCAGCTAGTCCGTCTGATAATACGGTATCCGCTCCAGATGCCGAGAAGTATTCCTCCAATACTGCAATTGCCTGCTCTAGCCGCTGTTCATAATCCGTTTCTTCCTCTTCAGTACCCTCTGTTCTGTCTGCCTCCCCTATATTCTCCGTCTGTCCCTGTTCCTCCATATCCGCCATCTGCTCTCTGCTTCCACACCCACCGGACAGCAGAAGTACCAGACAAAGCCATACCAGAGGAATAATCTTTCGTTTTTTCTTTAATCCTATCATGCCATAACTCCTCCCTGGTTCATATCTTGATTCATCAATTTTCTGATATACTCCTATTATTAATACTCCATGGAGGCATAAATAGTTTCATTCTTTAATCACATCAAAAACCACCCTTGCCGGTACTCCCTGTGTGCCCTCATCAATAACCAGATAACCATACGGAATATCAGAGTCCTTCTCATACAAATAATAAGTCTCTGCTGATAAACACGTTGTCCAAAAGAGTCGGGAATAAATCTCTCTGTCCTTTTCATCATAGACGATACCATTAAAGTGACCCAGGGTGCCAAAGTAGGAAATATTATGCGCATAGGTTTTTTCTGTCATGCCGTTGTCATAGTAGATATAATCTATGGAATATAACCACTCTGATTCACGCACTACATCCTCACCCTTCTCAAAATCATACGTTACATAATCACCAGTCACCTCATAGGAAAGAAGCCTGTCGGAATCATCCTGTTCTATATTCGCTTTCATGTTATTTATGTTTTCCGGATCAACAACATATTCCGTGATAAAATCATCCACCGACAATACTTCTTCCATCGGTTCCAAATACCATCCTCCAACCCCGTTTCTCTCTGATTCTCCCTCCATGACAAATCCATAAGGATACTGACTGTCACCCTCGGATTCCGTAACTGCATAACGGATTCCACACCACAAATCGGATGTCTCATCGTGCCATAGCTTCACCTGTAATTCTCCCTCCGGATTCACATAGGAAAAATAAGGCTCCTGCTCATAAGTACCTTCTCCAAGGAAATAGTCTACAAATTCCGGCTCTCTTGCTTCCAGATTATAATAATATCCGTTGTTGTCCGTACTATCCCAAGTCTCTGCATCACTGCTCTCCGGTTGTCCTTGCTCCGTACCTGTCTCTCCCATATCCTCTGTCAGCCCTTGCTCTTCTGTATCCCTATCTGTCACCTGGTCCCTGCTTCCACAACCGCCGGACAGCAACAGTGCCAGAGAAAGTCCTGTCCAAATACTAAGCTTTAATTTCTTCTTCATTGCATACTCCTTTCATAATCGCGCGATTTATTAAAATTTAATCAAAATTTCGCACAATTTCATTGTATATACTCTCCAAATCGCATATAATATAACTAATACCATGAGAAAGGAGAACCCATTATGATTGTGACAGCAACAGAATTCAAAACAAATTTCGGTAAATACCTTGATTTGATTGCGCAAGAGGATATTTTCATCACCCGTAACGGCAAAAC
>JAIECC010000329.1 GCA_029068665.1 Lachnospiraceae bacterium | reverse complement strand
ACCAAGCTGAGCCACATTCCGTAATATGTGTTGTCAACTATTGCCTAACAACTCTTGCATTATATCACACTTGTTTTTAAATTGCACTACTTTTTTAATTGTTTTTCATAGTTCTTTCGCCAAACAAATTGCCCCGTCCATCTCATCATATGGCGGATAATTTGAGATTTGATAATATCCAAGCTTTTTATACAACCTGACTGCATCTGTCATTATTTCTCTGGTCTGCAAAATTGTTCGTTGATATCCTTGCTCTTTTGCCTTGCTTTCAATTCTTTTCATTAAATCAGAGGCTATATGATTTCCCCTGTATTCCGGTTCAACCCAAACGCGCTTTACCTCTATATCACTTTCTGAATACTTTTTTAATCCTGCACAGCCAATCGCAATACCATCCATATATGCGATAATTACATCATGAATAGCATCTGAAATATTGAACGGGATAAAAGATTTTCTATGTTCCTCTCCGCCTACAATCTCACTATAATAATTTTCCGTAATTTGATAAAACCTTTGAAAATCTTCATGCATTCCATTTGTCCATAAATATTCTATGGTATTCAATACAATTTCCGTTCTTGTCATACTGTGTCCTCCTGACCTTAAAAAGGGCATCTCACAACCGAAAGTCATCCGACTATTTATCATATGCAAGCTTATCCGGGAGATTTGTCCATAATTCGACTCGATTTTTATTAACTCTTAACTTTTCCAACACATATGCATCTGGTTTAGGATATATTACAAATATATCTTTTTCGCCTAATTCGGCACGTATTGGAAATGCAAGCTGCTCAAATTCCGTCGAGAATTGTGCATTCACACCATTTTTATTACCTCTTGCATCAAGCCTTATCCACTTATTAAACTTGTTGAGAAACACACCATTTAACCCAT
This sequence comes from Lachnospiraceae bacterium, assembly GCA_029068665.1. Lineage (GTDB taxonomy): Bacteria > Bacillota > Clostridia > Lachnospirales > Lachnospiraceae > CAG-632. The sequence goes on along the minus strand of JAIECC010000329.1, from coordinate 4,403 downwards.
GATATATAAGCTCCGGTGCAAAATTATCATCTAAAATTAATTTTTGATAACAAAAGCCTGCTGGTATTGACTGACATCTTAGCAATACTGCTAACAAATGCGATTTAGCAAAACAAATGCCATGACCTGCTTTTAAAACTTCTGACGCAGAACAAGTAATCACATCATTGTTTATATCTGCCGAATGTGAAATATTATCTCTAACATATTCATAAACCAATTTGATGTAATCTATCTCATCACTTGCCTTGTCAAAAAGTTTATTTGATAATTTTCTTATTTCTTCATTATGAAAATCAATTATATCATCGTCAGCTAAATATTCTGATATATTGTTTGAATATTGAATCAAGTCCGTCCTTTCCTCCAAATCCAAATTTCTTAAATAACTTAATGGCACTATTTTACAGGTTCTCCCCGTTGCTCTCAATAACCTCCTTGAACCAGTAACCGGAATCCTTGATAATCCTTTCCTGGGTCTGATAATCCACATAAATCAGTCCGAACCGCTTGTCATATCCACATGCCCATTCAAAGTTATCCATCAATGACCAGTGCATGTATCCCTTTAATGGAATACCTTCCTCTGCTGCCCGGCGGAATTCCAGCAGATAGCGATGAAGAAAATCAATTCGCTGAGGGTCATGAACCTTGCCGTCCATATGAACCCAGTCCATTCCCGCCATACCGTTTTCCGTCATCATAATCGGAAGTCCATACCGCTCATAGAGGAACTTCGGGGACCAGTACATGACCTCCGGGGAAACCACCCATCCCATTGCAGTACGGGCCCGTCCCTGCCACATATTTTCCGGATACCCCTCCGTCACATAATCTGCAGCAGAATAATATACGTTCATTCCATAGAAATCCAAAGGCTGGCTGATCAGCTTCATATCCTCTTCACTGTACACTGGCATGTCATCTCCGAATAACTCATAAGCCTCCTCCGGATATTTTCCCAGAATAACCGGATCGCTCCACCAGCTCAGACTAAAGGCAAAACCTTTCTTATCCATATGGAAAGTCTTTTTCTTTGCTGCTTCAACCGCTTCCTTGGAATCATTTTCCGGAATATATACCGGAGCAATTGGAGCAAAGGATATCTCCGGTTTCGTTTTCGCATGTGCCCGAATATACTGAACGGCTTTGCCATGTGCCAGCAATACATTATGGCTCATGGTTATTAAGTCCTTTGTTCCCAGCTGCAAAAACGGTGCATGCGTGCCAAAGGCATGTCCACATCCAATAAAGCACTGTGGCTCGTTCATGGTGATCCAGCAGGATACCCGGTCAGACAAAGCATCTACTACAACCTTGGTATATTCCAAAAACCATTCCGATGCCTCCGGATTCATCCAGCCGCCTTTCTGATATAAAGCATATGGATAATCCCAGTGAAACAAGGATACTAACGGTTCAATACCATTCGCTTTTAACTCATCTACCAAATCAGAATAAAACTGCAATCCCTTTTCATTGACCTTGCCGATTCCCTCTGGCAGCACCCGGCTCCAGCTAATGGAAAATCGATAGCACTTGGTGCCAAGCTCCTTCATTAACGCAATATCTTCCTTGTATCGATGATAATGATCACAGGCCACATCCCCGGTTTCATTATACTGTACTACATTCCTGTCTCTGCCACAGACATCCCAGATACTCAGCCCTCTTCCGTCTTCATTCCATGCCCCCTCAATCTGATAGGCTGCCGTAGCGGTTCCCCACATAAAATCCTTATTGAATCCCATACAAATTCTCCTTTCTGCCTGTTATATTTTCTTTCCTGTATTTTTTTGAATTATAACAAATGAATTTATATAAATATAGGGATTCTTATGACAATATGTTAGGTCGATTTTGACCTCTTTATCTAAATTTCCCTTACTTCCCTAACAAAAAAATGCGTTCGACCGCAACCTTTTGCAGCCAAACACACTTTAAAGTGCGCCTCCGGGGGCTCGAACCCCGCACACCCTGATTAAGAGTCAGGTGCTCTACCAAATGAGCTAGAAGCGCTTATTCCAATTTTCAATGTACGTCTGTTACAACGCAAGAATGATTATAACGCACACTTTTTTAAAATGCAAGCCTTTTTTTCAATTTTCTTTCAAATTTGCTAAATTGAGCCAATCACCCTATTATTTCCGGATTTTTAGGCAAAATCATCCCTTTTTTCTGCGGATAACCAGCCGCTATTTTAGAGTGTTCTCAGATTCTAAAATATTATACCTGTCTGTTTCTTTTTTATCATCGGTTTGCCGTCAGACGACAAATGGGCTTTCCCTCTGCCACGAACTTCATCTCATATTCTGTCATAATATTTCCTTCTAGATATTCGCTATGGTGCAAATCGTAAGTACAGTTCACCAGCTTCCATCCGGCCTCCGGTATCTGCTCCACTGAGAAATCAAATAGCTCCCGATTATCTGTTTTGAATATCACCTGTCCCTCCGGTGCCAGAATCCGGTGATACCGACCTAAGAATTCCTTGGAGGTCAGCCTTCGCTTTGCATGACGATCCTTGGGCCATGGATCAGAGAAATTCAGATAAATCTGCGCCACCTCGTTCTCTCCGAATACATCTGCGATGTACTCTGCTTCCATACGAATAAAGTAAAGATTGGGAAGCACCAGTTCCTCCTGCTTTGCGATTGCCCGAATCAGTACACTGGAATACTTCTCAATTCCGACATAATTAATGTGAGGATTCTGCTGTGCCAGGGTGGTAATGAACTGCCCCTTTCCCATACCGATTTCAATATGGATAGGATTATCATTTCCAAAGACATCCTTCCACTTTCCCTTATACTCCGTTTCATTCTTAATTACAAAATCATTGGCTGCAATTGTCTCCCTTGAGCCCCTTACGTTTCTTAATCTCATATTCCCGTTCCTTACTATTATTTTCCTTCAGAGCTTTGTAACTCATAATAGCGCCATTATAATTTATTTCAGACAAAAAGACAAGAACACCGCAATTTTATCCAAGTCTAATCTTAACTACGCTTTTATAATGTCCTTATGAAGATAAAAGGAGGCAACACTTATGAATCACCATTTATTTGAAGCATTTAACAAAGGTTCTCTCAGGCTGCCAACAACCACAGTGGAATTTGCAAACATTCCATGGTCAAAGCATCCTGTCTTTGAAGGAGTAGAACTGAAGCATATTGTTACTGCCAAGGACACCCATGGACAGTTCAGTTACCATCTCGTCCGTATAACACCAAACAAAAGCATTCAAAGTCATATTCATGAAACCCAATTAGAAACCCATGAGGTAATCGCCGGTTCTGGTGTATGTATCAATAAGGGCATCTCTCTTCCTTATGAAGTGGGAACCATTTCCATCATGCCGGCTGGTATCCCACACGAAGTCAATGCCGGAGATGAGGGCCTCTATCTATTTGCAAAGTTCATTCCGGCATTATGTTAAGTTAACAGCGTTACAGACTGCTTATATTCATTTGGTGTAAGTCTGACGATTTTACGAAAGCAGCGGTCGAAGTGGCTTTGGTCACAAAAACCTGTGGCATAAGCTGCTTCGGTTACGCTTTTTCCTTCTTCCAATAATTTCTGTGCTTTTCTAACTCTGCATTGTATCTGAAATTGATGTGGTGTCAGTCCGCACGAAAGCTTAAACTTTCTTATCATATGATAGGGACTTACCGCTATGCTCTGTGCCATATCCTCAATCAAAAATACATTCTCTGGTGTATCTATGATTAATTTCTTTAATCTTTTTAAATATGTAATTTCTTTTTCTGATTCATCCGGCATTTCATTCACGGCAATGCACACACTAATCATAGAATAGGTGGTGCCATTTACAGGCTCTACTGCATGGGGAATATCCGGCATGATACAAAAACACTCGCCGGCATGGTATAAGCATTCCTGACCATCACAGACAATTCGAACTACCCCATCCATGATACACCCTATCGTAATATGATTTGCATGTGTGTGGGTAGGATAAGACTCTGTGGCGTTTATATAATAAACCCAGTCAATATTGTGGTGCTTATAATACATGATGTTTATAGATTTCATACTTTTCTCCTGACCATTAAAACCGACAACTACCGTTCCAATTATATATCACACAAATCTTTCTTGAATGAGCTAGTAAAATATATTAAAATCTTCTCAAAGACAAAATCAATTCATCCTAATGCTTAGGGGAGGCCTAGCATGAAAAATACCAATCTTTTCCGATATCTGAATGACGCAGCTGCCATTTATATTTTTATGATGACATTTGCTGTTACAAGCATTGTAACCTTATCTCAAGACACCGATACAAACTTAGCCGGATTCATTCTCGGAGGATTTCTCATTGCCTTTGTCGGAAGTATTTTATGCCTAATTCTTCGATTTTACATTGCATATTATTTCAT
>JAIECC010000328.1 GCA_029068665.1 Lachnospiraceae bacterium | reverse complement strand
GTGGAACACAATCCTATGGAAATCTGGTCTACCCAAATGGGCGTGGCGCGAGAAGCTATGGAACAGATTGGTGTGGGATATCAGAATATTGCGGCCCTTGGAATCACCAATCAGCGGGAAACGACTATCCTCTGGGACCGGGAAACCGGAGAGCCCATTTATCCTGCCATTGTCTGGCAGTGCCGGAGGACTGCTGATATTTGTGAAAAGCTGGAAATACAGGGCTATGGAGATATGTTGTTTCAAAAGACCGGATTGCGGGTGGATGCATATTTTTCTGCAACAAAGATACAGTGGATATTAAATCATGTGGAAGGGGCGAGAAAACGGGCAGAGCAGGGAAAAATCCTATTTGGTACGGTTGATACCTGGCTGATTTGGAAGCTGACAAAGGGAAGGATTCATGCTACGGATTACACCAATGCCGCTCGGACCATGTTGTTTAATATTGTAGAAAAACGGTGGGATATGGATATTTTGAAGCTGTTGGATATTCCGGAGAAAATATTGCCGGTGGTACGGGATTCCAGTGGCATTTATGGAGAAACGGATGCATCTATTTTTGGCGGACCGGTAACGATAGCCGGAGTTGCCGGAGATCAACAGGCGTCTCTGTTTGGGCAGACCTGTTTTCAACGGGGAGAAGTGAAGAATACCTATGGGACCGGTGGATTTTTATTAATGAATGTAGGAGAAGAACCGGTATTTTCCTCACATGGATTGCTGACCACGATTGCATGGGGGCTGAAGGGAAAGATGACTTATGCACTGGAAGGCTCTGTATTTGTAGCCGGAGCGGCTATTCAGTGGCTGCGGGATGAGTTGGGACTGATTTCTTCTGCTGCAGAATCGGAACAGATAGCCATGTCCGTACCGGATACCAATGGTGTTTATATGGTGCCGGCCTTTGTAGGACTGGGGGCACCTTACTGGGATCCATATGCCAGAGGAATACTGACCGGCATTACAAGAGGAACCAATCGGGCACATATTGTTCGTGCCGTATTGGAAGCCCTGGCATTTCAGACCTTTGATGTGGTGGAGCTGATGGAGCGGGAAGCGGGAATCGACAGGCTTCCTTGTCTTAAGGTAGATGGAGGCGCCAGTGCAAATGATTTCCTGATGCAGTTTCAGGCAGAACTGCTGCAATCGGAGATTCTGCGGCCCCAATGCATTGAGACCACCGCCCTGGGTGTGGCCTGTCTGGCAGGACTGGGGGTAGTATTTTATCAGGACCTGGAAGAAATCAAGGAGAACTGGAAGCAGGAACGCAGCTTTCTTCCCGCCATTGGGCTTCAT
>JAIECC010000327.1 GCA_029068665.1 Lachnospiraceae bacterium | reverse complement strand
GGATTGGGCAAAAGGTGCAGTATTTTATCAAATATTTGTGGACCGGTTCTGCAATGGAGATGAATCCAATGATGTATTAGATAATGAATATGTATATATAGGAGAAGGCACAAGGCGGATTACCGATTGGGAAAAATATCCGGATGCAATGGATGTGCGCAGTTTTTATGGCGGTGACCTCCAGGGTGTCATAAATAAATTAGATTATTTGAAGGATTTAGGTGTGGATGTTATTTATTTGAATCCGATTTTTGTGTCTCCGTCCAATCATAAGTATGACAGTCAGGATTATGATTATGTAGACCCTCACTATGGAAGGATTGTGAAGGATGGAGGCGAATGTCTGAAAGACGGACATGCGCCGAACCGGGAAGCCTCCCGGTATATTGCCAGAGTGACGGATAAAGCGAATCTGGAAGCCAGCAACCAGCTTTTTATAGAATTAGTAGAGGAAGTGCATAAGCGGGGGATGCGGATTATTCTGGATGGTGTATTTAACCATTGTGGTTCCTTCAATAAATGGCTGGACCGGGAAGGAATTTATGAAAACCAGGAGGGCTATGAAAAGGGTGCCTATGTAGATGAAAATAGTCCATATAGAAAGTTTTTTAAGTTTCATGATGAATATCAGTGGCCATATAACAGTACTTATGACGGCTGGTGGGGACATGATACGCTTCCAAAGCTGAATTATGAAGAATCACCAAAGCTGTATGAATATATTATGAACATAGCAAAGAAGTGGGTGTCGCCCCCATACAATGTGGACGGCTGGCGTTTGGATGTTGCAGCGGATCTGGGACACAGTCCGGAATACAATCATCAGTTCTGGCGGGATTTCCGAAAGGTAGTGAAGGAAGCGAATCCGAATGCAATTATCATGGCAGAGCATTATGGAGATCCTAAGGAATGGCTGTTGGGAGACCAGTGGGATACGGTTATGAACTATGATGCGTTTATGGAGCCGATTACATGGTTCCTTACCGGTGTGGAAAAGCACAGTGACGAATTCCGGGGGGATCTGCTGGGAAATCCGGATGCATTCATTGGTGCATTACGGCATCATATGTCCAGATTTCATCACCAGTCACTGTATATTGCCATGAATGAATTGTCCAACCACGATCATTCCCGATTTCTGACCCGTACCAATCGAATGGTGGGCAGAATTCATACCCTGGGACCGGAGGCGGCGAATCAGAATATTAACAAAGGGGTATTCCGGGAAGCAGTTGTATTTCAGATGACCTGGCCGGGAGCGCCGACCATTTACTATGGAGATGAAGCAGGGGTCTGCGGCTGGACAGATCCGGATAATCGGCGGACCTATCCTTGGGGACATGAGGATCAGGAGCTGATTGATTTCCATAGAGATATCATACGGATTCATAAGGAAAATTCAGCAATAATGCGAGGCTCCTATCGTTTTCTCCATGGCTCCCATAAGGTAGTTGCCTATGGAAGATTTGATGAGCACAACAAAGTGATTGTGGTTATGAATAATAGCTATGAGGATGTGGAATTAAAGTTCAGCGTGGCGGAACTGGGCATCCCGGATCGTACTGTGTTGACGCAATTAATACTGACAACGGAAGAAGGATATTTTATGGATCCGATTCCTTAGCATATCACGGATAACCGCTTGTTTGTGCGTG
>JAIECC010000326.1 GCA_029068665.1 Lachnospiraceae bacterium | reverse complement strand
GCTTAGATCAACATCCTCTCCCTCAAGATAGGTTATTTTTTCATAATCGCTTTGTATGCTTGTCCCTCCATTGGTTTTGTAGTCATAGATTACATTGCAGCCTTCTGCAAATACCAGAGGGGGACCCATGACCGGAGTTGCAGACATATCATACCGGATGACCCAGCCTTCCTTTGCCGCAAAGAAATGCGTGCGTACAAAATCCCAGGTATCCTCCTCCTCGTCAGATATTGTACGAACATAAGTAGGATAAGCATAAGCCGCCACTGCTCCCTCCCTATAATTAGTCTCATCTGTATCAAATACCATACTGCCCTCCAGCCAGTCCGTAGGCTCTATCCACGAACCGTCCGAAGAAGGGTTAATGCAAAGCTCCTTGCCCGGATACACATAATACACACCCTCATCCGATTTTAGATGGGACATATTCAACATATAGCTTGAACCACTGCTTCCGCTCTGCTTTATATTCATGTTTCCAAGACCGCCGTTTTCCAGCCGACATGTAAACTCATTTGTATTATCTTTAGACAAGTGAATTTCATTATTGTTATCACCATAGATGTTCCAACCGCCATTATTGTAAATCTCCATGGTAGCTATAATGTTTCCATAAGCCGTACCTCTATAGCAGGAAAGACCGTTTCCGGCATTATCATAAATCCGAAGATGAGTTCCCGTTAAGGAATTACCATCAAATATAAAACCCTCTCCACAGTTATAGATCTCAACTAAATGAGTACTATATAAATAATTATGAATCTGCATACCGGTCTGACTGCAATCATAGATATACATATTACCCATATTTGTCATCACGTTACAGTCAATACCATAATCACAGTCGTGGATGTAATTATCCGGTCCGGCCGGAGAACAACCATTATATTGAACTCCTTTTACACCTGTACCACAATTCTTCACTTCAATACCCACAATCTCTATCCGGTCATTGTCACACTGCAGTCCGGTCTCAAACCCAGATATACACATATCATAGTGTGGTGCATCCGGATACGTAGACGCAACATAAGCCTTTAACATACCAATCTCCGAATGCAAATTAGTATTGACTGAATAAGGAGGCGTATCCGACCAGACAGTTACTTTATTTTGAACTGTACCCGTGAGTGGTTGATGAATACCGATACTTCCCGGTTGCTTCTTTCCGGTAATCATCGTATTAACAATACAGGCAGTACTCCCATTACTATAGTAGCCAACAGCAGCATTTTTTAATACACTGTTATAAACACATCCATAATAAGCATTCACGTTACAGTCCAGGTTATCAAATGTGCAATTGGCAATACTGGAAGGACTGCTGGTATTCCTTGCACCAACCTTAAAACCTGTCACCTCTGTATTCACACAGCAATATCCTGCCGTTGCATTAATACCATAGGAGTCTCCTGTATAACTTCCTTCTGCAACTGATGGATTCGCTGACAGAACACTGTCCCGGATATTAAACTGTGCATTATAGCCTCTGCCATCCAGTCCGTGAATAACATTCGTGATTTTACAGTTATCTAAAGATAATGTTCCACTGTTATCAATACGTACACCGCTCTCGAAGTCTGAAATCTTGACGCCACTCATATTGGAGACAGGAGCATATAGAAATTCAGCATGAAGAGTTATGCTAAAATTTTCACAACGGACACCCTGACTGCCGGCCGCCTGATTTCCTGACAAATCAGATTCAACCATTTTACTTCCATATGAACCCGACAGATCAACACCTAAATAAGCATTGGAAACCGTAATCTTATTCAATGCAACACCATATGTATTACCACTACAGTTCACCCCATTATGAAATCCATCGATTTCATTATTATATATCTGTACCGGTGCACGGGAGGAATGAAATTCAATAGCAGTATGCGTATTTTCCCCATTCACATGCCGGAAGGAGCAATCATGGATGGTATAGCCGGTAGAGGAATTGCCCAACACGGCATTGGTATTCATATCTGTGAAATTAACTCCATGAATATCCACGTTTTTCATGGCATCGGAGGTATCAATACAGGTATTTACAATCTTGCCATTGCAAAGTACAAAGGAATTCGCCGTCCGCTTTGTACCTGTATCATCTACACTGTTCACATTTATAATACCTGCAGTGCTTCGAAGGGAATGTTTATTCAAATCAAGAGTGAACGTAATATCCTCCTGAGTGAGATAAATAGAATCCCGGGCCGTTACAATATCTGCTTCCAGAATAATCGTAACATCATCTTCTCCGGTATAGCTGCCATCGGACCAGTCGGGACTCTTTGTGCCGTTCAGCAGGGCTTCCCAGTCCGCTGCACTTGTAATCCGCCATTCTGCTGCTGCAGCCTGAGGACTTACTGTAGAATCTTCTTCAAGACCCTCTGCAGGATCTTCTGCTGAAGCATCATCCAGAAGCTCCGCAGGTACTTGCTCCATCCTGACATTCGGAAAATAGAATATTTCCTTCTGAGCATCTACGGTGCTGCAATCCTGCCCTGTCAAAGGGTATGCATTTGCAGCATACATCGGAAATGCCGCCTGGATGATAAGTCCGCAGCTAACTACAGCAAACATTGCCTTACTTATTTTGTGTTTCAAAATCCTTCTCTTCCTTTTCACCGGTAAAACCTCCTCTGTTTAGTCATTATAACGAATTATATTGTTCCAAGCAGAACAATGTAATTATTACCCCTTATCAATGTAACTTTTACCCATCAAAGAAGACGGGTACATAATAATCGTCAGCTTAAATATCTTGTCTTTAATATCAATATCCATATAGCCATGGTATTTTATCAGAGAATTCTGAATGGAACTTATTCCGATTCCGTGAATTCTTTTATCTGTCTTCTGTGTAATCAATCTTCCATTACTATCTCTTCTTACAATACCGTCAAAGGTATTCTCTAAAAAAATGGCAAGGTTTCCTCTGTCATATTTCATTTTCAGCTCAATATATGCATCTTCTATTCCTTGCTTCTGATTTGCTTCTATTGCATTATCCAACGCATTTCCTAAAATCACGCACAAATCCGCATTGTCAAAAGGCAAATCATAGGGTATATCCAACTTCACCCGAAATTCAATCCCATATTTTTGAGCCGTTACATATTTGGAATTAATCAGTGCATCAACAAATGAATGACCTGTATTGGCAACCGACAATCCATCCCATGATTCTAAATCCGTCAAATCTTCAATATACGTCTCTAATTTTTCATATTCCCGATTCTTGGACAATTCTAACAGATATAAAAGTTTATGCTTCAAATCATGCTTGGTTTTTCGAATTTCAAGCATTGTGTTTTCCTTTTCGTTCATGTGCTCCAGATACAAATCCAGCTCCCGTTTGAAAATATCATTTTTTCGTTTCAGTTCATACGCATCCACCAACTTAAGATACATTAGAAAAATAAGGGAAACGACCACCAAAAGCACAATAAAAGCAATTACCGATATCCATAAATCTGTTTCCTCTTCAGATTTTGCACTTAAAACAAACAAATGATAGGAAAAGAACATACATCCTAAGGGAATCATCATTAAAACACCATTATACTTCCATGAAAAATCCCGTATACTGTCATGCCGGAAAAACACTGCAAGCAGTTTTACCAAAATCAATAAGAGGCACTCACACAAAAAGGAACCCAACAAATCATGTTCTTCAATGGATATTCCGCTATTTAAGAAAATCGCGCTGACCAGCAATTCACTAAGCATCCACATCGCATTATAAATAACTGCAAACACATTTTTACCAATAAACGAACCATGGAAGCCTCCTCCGACAAAAGCCACAAACAGTATGCTTAATAACAATCGAAGGATTGCATGTATATTACTTACAGAGGGCATGGAAACAATCTGCCATACCACATAAATCAAAACGATTCCAATCACCCGTCTTCGTTCTGATTTCACTTCAAAAAAGGTCTTATAATATTCAAATACGATATATGCTGACAAACCTGCCAGAAAAATATTGATCAGTATTTCAATCATACCATTATCACTCAATAAACTGCCTCTCAATCGCTTTTAAATATTGTTCATTAATCTCTTTTCTTCTTTTTTCACTTATATATAATTGCCGGCCGTTTGTTAATACAACATAGTCAAATGCTTTATGCCGGATATACTTTGCCTGAATCAAATACGATTGATGGATTCGCCAAAAATCAACCGTTCTGTTCTTCATCTTCTCTTCAATCAGACTTAATCTGTCATAATATGTATAAACACTGCCATCAGCAAGATAGATATTGATACGCCTTTTATCGCTTTCAAACAACATAATATCGCTGATTGGTAATTTATAATATTCTTTTTTGTATTGATATTCATAGTAACTGGCATCCAGCGCTATATTCTCACACACCTTCAGAAAACACTTCTCGATTGTCTTTACCGACACCGGTTTTAAAATAAAATGATATGGGTGTACCTCATATGCTTTTAGTGCATAGCTTTCAAAACCGGTTACATATATCAAATAAACCTGCTCATCCAATTCACGGATTTGCTTTGCAGTATCCAAACCATCCAAATGCTTCATTTCTATATCCAGGAAAATCAAATCATATCGAATGTTACTTGTTATCATCCGCTCCAACAATTTTTCACCACATATAAAGTCTTCCATCTCCATATGGATACCATGCTTTTCGGATATGGATTCTAAAATCCCTTCTAATTTTTCAATTTCACTGACTTCATCATCGCATACTGCAACATTAATCATTCTCATACCTCTTATTC
>JAIECC010000325.1 GCA_029068665.1 Lachnospiraceae bacterium | reverse complement strand
GCATTACTTACATGATAGCTTAGTCATTTTACATTTACAATGATTTTTTAGTTTGGGCACATTGACAAATAAGTTGAAACCATATATAATCAATGCAGTGACCGGTCGGTCATTATTATTTTAGATTAGAAATGACCATGCGGTCATTAGCAAAGGAGAAAATATGCCTGCCAAGCTATTTTTTGAATTAAGTGAAGAAAAGAAAGCACGAATCCTACATGCGGGACTTATGGAATTTGCCGAACACGGTTATGAGAACAGCTCTACAAACCGGATTGTAAAGAATGCCTGCATTAGTAAGGGAAGTTTGTTTCAATATTTTTCAAGCAAGGAAGAATTGTACTTCTATATACTGGATATGGTTACGGAAGAATACATTGCCGACTTAGAACAGGCAGCTTCTACCCTTTCCGCAGAATTATTTGCACGAATACGGGAGTATGCTCTGGCAGAATTCACCTGGTACATCCGGCACCCGGAACCGGCAAAGCTTATCATTCATGCATTTACCGATTATCATTCAGAGTTATATCCTGAAATTGCGGCGAGATATAGTATGCAGGAGGACACATTATTCCATAAACTGCTGGAAAATGTTGATTCCACTCAATTTCTATGGGACAAATCCAAGACCATTCATCTTCTGAAATGGTTTCTGAAAGGCTTTAATGAAGATTTTGCAGCCGGAATCAAGGACACCGGCGATATGGATTTGGAGACCATCCGAAACAAATACGAAATAGAACTTACAGAATACATGAAGCTGTTAAAAACCGGCATTATAAGAAAGGAATAAAACCATCATGTTCTATCATGCAAAAAACGGAAGCGTTACACTTGAAAATACAGAGATGGATTATATTTCCTTCGGAAACGGGAAGGAAGTACTCATTATGCTTCCCGGACTGGGTGACGGACTCACTACCGTAAAGGGGATGGCACTTCCTATTGCTTTGGAATATCGGGCATATACGGGACGTAAGAAAACCACCCATTCACACGGGATTTCCCCCTGTGACAAATTCACGGTATTTGTATTCAGCAGGAAAAATACAATACCGGAGGGATATATGACCAGAGATATGGCTGCCGACCAGGCAAAAGCCATGGAACTGCTTGGGATTTCCCATGCAAATATAATGGGCATATCTCAAGGTGGAATGATCGCTCAATACCTTGCCATTGATCATCCTGGGCTGGTGAAGAAACTGGTTTTAGCAGTTACCTGTTCAAAAGCAAATGAACAGGTGAAATCTGTGGTAAATAATTGGATTGCTCTGGCTGAACAGGGGAATCACAAGGCACTGATGATAGATACTGCAGAGCACTCCTATTCTGAGAATTACTTAAAAAAATACCGCCTTTTCTATCCCTTTATTGAAAGCATCGGAAAGCCAAAGAGTTTTCGCCGCTTCCTGATTCAGGCAAATTCCTGCATCCTTCACAATGCGGAGTCGGAATTGGATAAGATTGTATGTCCTACCCTAATTCTTGGAGGGAATGAAGACCATATAGTAGGGGGACATTCTTCTTTAGAATTGTCTGACCGCATTAAGGGAAGCGAATTATTTATCTATCCGGGACTGGGACATGCTGCCTATGAAGAGGCTAAGGACTTTTCTGCACGGGTATTGGATTTCCTGTCATAAATCCGGTCTGACTGATTTCAAGAACCTTTTATATTCATTTTTCAAAAATCATGGATGGGGCAGGACTCGAACCTGCGGTGTTTCTTATGTTAGGGATTTACAGTCCCCTGCCCTCGCCGCTAGGCATACCCATCCGAAATGGCTCTGGTTTATGCACCGATTTTTACATTTTGGTTTTCTGCAATGACTAAAATCTCCTCCATGGATACCTGAAAAATAGATGCTAACACTACCAGATTATCTAAGGATGGCAAAGCCACACCCTGCTGCCACTTGTAGATAGCCTGTGGGGTGACAAATCCAAAGATATCCTGAATATCCTTAACAGTCAGGCCACACTGTAACCGTAATGCCTTAATATTTTCTCCGGTCTTAACCATGTCGATGGTTGGGATATTACACATTTTATTTTCCTCCTGTTCCTAAGGCAAACATGTTAAATATCCCGTTCCCGCCTTGCCAATCTCGGCTCGCCTTGCTCGCCTCGATTTTCGGGCTTCGCCCTATCATATGTTCTTCAAATATCAGTGGTTATGAGCAAGCTCCTACCATAAATGCTTGAAGTCCATTTCAGGTTATATTTTCTCAGCCTTGCCAATCTCGCCTCGCCTTGCTCGGCTCGATTTTCGGGCTTCGCCCTATCATCTAGCATCTAAGTCAAGTGTTTGCAAGTAAACTTGCACCCTTGACTTATACGCTAGATGGCAAGGCTCAGTTTGCCTTAAAGTTATAAATTGGTTTCATGATGTCGATGATGGTTACGGAATCCCGTATTACATCGATAATATCGTCCAATGATTTATAGGCCATTGGAGCCTCATCTAATGTTTCTTCATTGACGGAAGTGGTATAGATTCCGTTCATTTCTTTCTGGTACTGTTCCATAGAAAGTGTCTCTTTTGCTTTTGTTCTGGACATAATCCGTCCGGCACCATGAGGTGCGGAGTAGTTCCAGTCTTTATTTCCCTTTCCCATTGCCAATACACTTCCATCCCGCATGTTAATCGGAATGAGAACCTTCTCGCCTTCGTGTGCGGCGATGGCTCCTTTACGCAGAATCATTTCATCCGTATTGATATAATTATGGATGGTATGGAAGGCTTCACCGGGATGCAGACCGGCACGCTTTATCAATACCTCTGCGATTAACTCCCGATTTCTTCTGGCAAATTCCTGACAGATTACTACATCTGCCAGATAGTCCTCCAGATAGGTTCCATACAGATAGCATAAATCCTCGGGAATTAATAAATTCCGATTCTCCCATGCAATCTCCTTTAATGCCTTCTGAATTTCGCTGCGTCTTCCGGCCGCCTTATATTCTGCAATCAGGGCATCCCGTTTTGCAAAATACTCTTCTTTTCCCTGATGCAGGTCAATTGCCAATCTCTGATACCACTCCGCAACCTGCTTTCCAAGATTCCGGCTGCCGGTATGGATGACCAGATAATGAGTGCCATCCTCTGCCCGGTCCACCTCGATAAAATGATTGCCGCCACCCAGGGTTCCCAGGCTTCGCTCTAATCGCTTCGTATCCTTCAGATTCCGATAACAGCGTAACCGGGTCAGATCAAACCGCTCCTGTCTTCCTTCCCATACCTGCATTCCGGATGGCACATAATGGGCGGCTTCATCCAACTTTTCCAAATTGATTGGTTCCTTGCCCAGATTTACTGTATACATGCCACAGCCAATATCCACACCTACAATATTCGGTACTGCTTTATCTACAATCGTCATGGTAGTTCCAATAGTGCAGCCCTTTCCTGCATGGACATCCGGCATGATACGAATGCTGCTGCCCTCAGTAAATTCGTAATCACACATTCTCTTTATCTGTTCAATGGCCTCTTCCTCTATGACTTTTGCATAGCAGATTGCTGTATTCATTTTTCCCTTAATCTCTAACATTTCTTTTCTCCTACTCTTAAACCTCTTTGTTATACTTCTACGCCGAATGTATTTCCGGCTCATTCGCTATAAAACCAATAGGGCGAGCGGGAATCGAACCCTCGACACACGGTTTATAAGACCGCCGCTCTCACCACTGAGCTACCGCCCCTTATCATAATTAATGGCGGCACTCCGTATTCGTTTGAAATTTATAACCATTTTCTTTCCCTTTCTTCGCATCATCAGTCTCAGTCGTTACCATATGTGGCAACACAAAAACCGCCTGCCATATAAGGCAAGCGGTTCAAAAATAAATCTATTCCATGTATAGACCATCAACTTCGTTTTCTGTGTTCTGCTTCCCTATATGACGATATGACAATTAGACCCTGTTCTTTATTCAGTGCCTGATAACTTTGAGGATATAGATTTTCAAATGATATGTTTAATGTCTTTCTCATCGTCATTTCCTTTCCGGACATCCTGTGTCCATAGTTCTTCTTATAGGGCGAGTATAACACCATCCGCCGGATTTGTCATTATATTTGTAATATAATGGCAATAAAACCTTATGGCATACCTTATTATATGCAAACACTTAACTCTCCTGACACTTTAATATTTGTAAAGGTGTTGCCTGATTCACACTGGTAAACCCACATTTCTCATAGAATCTTACGTTCTTCTTTTCTTCACTAATGACAATCAGGTACAGATAATTTTTATACCGCTCTTTTATGAGCTCCAGCAGCCCTTCCCCAATACCCTGCCTTTGGTATTCCGGTCTCACCAGCAGATAATGAATATATGCCGTCAGTTCTCCATCATCAAGGACTTCAATCAATCCAACCAATTGCTTCCCTTCCCATGCACTGATTACCGTCCCTGCCTTTTGAAAAGCCTGAACCAGCCGTTCCCCATAGCGGGCTGACAGCCAGCCTACAGACTCATACAAATCCTCAATATCCTTTACTGAGAAGCTTCTCTCCATGGAATAATGGATTTCACTAAGCTTCTTTCCCATACAAAGGGATTCTTCCATATTGGCATATGCCCCATAATTTGCTATCCGTTCAAATCCAAAACGGGTATAGAGCCGGCAGGATTCTTTTAGAAATTCTCCGGTTTCCAGCAAAATCTCCCGATAACCCTTTTCTCTTGCATATCTCATTAATCGTTGAAGTATTCCGGTTCCTACCCCCTGGGTTCGATATTCCGGTCGAACATATACTCGTTTTAACTCTATGCTCTTATCTCTATTTATAGCCCCATTACCCGATTGTTTCAAACTTTCCCCTTCCCATGCCGCTGTTGACCGTTCATAGGTATATTCCCGTAACGCACCACAGCCTACGGGAATATGATTTTCATAGGCAATCAATACATAATCCATAGTATCTAAATGGTTGAATCCCTGATACTTTTCCCGCTTCTCTGCTCCTCCAATCGCCCGGTCCAAATAAGTATCTAATTCCCTGCACAAAAGGAAAAAATCCTCATGATTCCAGCTTACTTCTTCGTAATCAAAAGCCGAAAAAGACTTATCTTTACTTACTTCCATATCCTTTTCCTCCATATCCTCACATCCTTACTATTTAAAATCGAATATTCAAAAGATCTTTTGTTGTCCTCATTGTAACAACATGTTATTATATTTGTGAAATAGATTATTTTAATTACTATTATTCAATTTTCGAATCATAAGGAGCACTATGGATACCCAGACCTTAAAGACCTTTTTATTACTGGCAAAATTAAAGAATTTTACACAGACCGCAGAACAGCTATACGTTGCCCAGTCAACAGTAACCAATCGCATTGCCGACCTGGAAGCAGAACTTGGCACTCCGCTTTTTGTACGCAGCAAACGAAGTGTCACACTGACTCCGGAAGGCTTGTCCTTTGAGCAATATGCCAGGCGGATACTGGAACTGGAGCAAACAGCGTTTCAGGAAATGAATTCTATCCGGAACTTTTCCCACACCACACACATCGGCACTACCAACACCATTTACGAATGCTACCTATACCCGCAAATAAAAGAATGGCTGAAGGAGCATCCACGGCATGCTTTAAAAATCACAATTGGGCACTCCCAGGATTTACTTTGTGCATTACAGGATGGCATTATGGATCAGGTATACTGCTATACTCCTTTGAGGAAAAAAGGAATCTTTTGTGAGGTTTTTGCCATCGACGAATTGATTCTTGTAACCGGAACCGGACAAAACCAGTATCAAAATGGCATTTACAAATCGGATCTCATCCACTCCGATTACTTATTCTGCAATTTTGCTCTGCAGGAAGTGGGAAGCTTCATTCGTGAATTATTTCCGCCTCACTTTTTATTCCGGCTGGAAATCGATAACAGCACAAAGCTGATTCCGTATCTTCTGGATATCGGCGGCATCAGCTTCCTGCCGGAAAGCCTTGCAAAACCATACCTGGAAAACGGTGCTTTGACAAAAATCCCTTTGCTGGACTTTGAAGCCCCCAAAATCAGCTGCTATAAAATACAAAAGGTATAACCATATATATTTACATTTTAAGAAAAGCTATATTCTACCGTGCCATATGGATTAATGAATTTGATTTATTATTGAAATTAACTTTGATGGCAGGCACCTTACAAT
>JAIECC010000324.1 GCA_029068665.1 Lachnospiraceae bacterium | reverse complement strand
CTTCTATACAATATACTATTATTAATTACTCGATGATAGAAGCAACACGACCAGATCCGACGGTTCTACCACCCTCACGGATAGCAAATGTAAGACCCTGATCCATAGCTACTGGGTGAATCAACTCGATAGTCATTTCTACGTTATCACCAGGCATGCACATTTCTGTACCTGCAGGTAAGTTACATACACCAGTAACGTCTGTTGTTCTGAAGTAGAACTGTGGACGATAGTTGTTGAAGAATGGAGTATGACGACCACCTTCATCCTTGGTCAGAACGTATACCTGAGCGGTGAACTTGCTGTGGCAGGTAACAGTACCTGGCTTACACAGAACCTGTCCTCTTTCGATTTCTTCTCTCTTGATACCACGAAGCAATGCACCGATGTTATCACCAGCCTGTCCTTCATCCAACAGCTTACGGAACATCTCGATACCGGTTACGGTAGTCTTCTGAACCTCTGGCTTAATACCAACGATTTCTACTTCATCATTTACATGGATAACACCAGCTTCTACTCTACCGGTAGCAACAGTACCACGACCGGTAATGGTGAATACGTCCTCAACAGGCATTAAGAAAGGCTTATCAGTATCTCTCTGTGGATCCGGAATATACTCATCAACAGTCTTCATTAACTCTAAGATCTTGTCGCCCCACTCGCTTGAAGGATCTTCCAGAGCCTTCAGAGCAGAACCCTTAACGATCGGACAGTCAGTGAAACCATACTCTTCTAACTGCTCGGTAACTTCCATCTCAACTAACTCTAATAATTCCTCATCATCAACCATATCACACTTGTTCATGAATACAACGATGTAAGGTACACCTACCTGACGAGACAATAAGATGTGCTCCTTGGTCTGAGCCATAACACCGTCAGTAGCAGCTACTACAAGGATAGCGCCATCCATCTGAGCAGCACCAGTGATCATGTTCTTAACGTAGTCAGCATGGCCTGGGCAGTCAACGTGTGCATAATGTCTGTTCTCGGTCTCGTACTCAACGTGAGCAGTAGAAATGGTGATACCTCTTTCTCTCTCTTCTGGAGCCTTATCGATGTTCTCAAATGCAACAGCTTCACCAGTACCTAATCTTGCATTCAATGTCTTGGTGATTGCAGCTGTTAAGGTTGTCTTACCATGATCTACGTGACCAATGGTACCAATATTACAATGTGGTTTGCTTCTCTCAAACTTAGCCTTTGCCATTTTTAATATCCTCCTTAAAATTCGCCATTTTTTCTTGGCTTTTTACTATACATCAGCTAGAAAACATTATATTAGATATTTACAATATTTTCAAGTCTTTTATATTATCGGTTTACTGCCGATTAGCCCTTCTTTGCAGCAAGAACTTTGTCCTGAACATTCTTCGGACACTTCTCGTATTTCTCAAAGAACATGGAGTAGTTTCCACGTCCCTGTGTTGAAGAACGAAGCTCCGTTGAATAACCGAACATCTCAGCAAGCGGTACAAATGCTCTTACAATCTTACCACCGCCAAGGTCATCCATACTGTTAATCTGACCACGCTTTGCATTTAAGCTTCCGATTACATCACCCATGTATTCCTCAGGCATGGTTACTTCAACCTTCATAATCGGCTCAAGCAGTACAGGTTCACCCTTTGCCATAGCATCCTTGAATGCCATAGAACCGGCAATGTGGAATGCCATTTCTGATGAATCGACTTCATGGTAAGATCCATCGTATACGTCAGCCTTAACACCGAGTACCGGGAACCCGCCAAGGATACCTGCCTTAGCTGCTTCTTCGATACCTTCACCAACAGCCGGGATATATTCCTTCGGAATAGAACCACCAACTACGGAAGATGTAAACTCGAATGTCTGCTCGCCATTTGGATCCATTGGTGTAAAGTGCACTTTACAGTGACCATACTGTCCACGACCACCGGACTGCTTTGCATACTTGCTGTCTACGTCAACAGGCTTGGTAAATGTCTCTTTATATGCAACCTGTGGCGCACCAACATTTGCCTCTACCTTAAACTCACGAAGAAGTCTGTCTACGATGATTTCCAGATGCAGCTCACCCATACCGGCAATAATGGTCTGACCGGTTTCTTCATCCGTATGAGCACGGAATGTAGGATCTTCTTCAGCAAGCTTTGCTAAGGACTCACCTAATTTACCCTGACCAGCCTTGGTCTTAGGCTCGATTGCCAACTCGATAACCGGCTCAGGGAATTCCATAGACTCCAGAATTACCGGATGCTGTTCATCACAGATTGTATCACCGGTAGTTGTCATCTTAAATCCAACTGCTGCAGCAATATCACCAGCGTAAACCTTATCTAACTCTGCTCTGTGATTTGCATGCATCTGTAAGATACGTCCAACACGCTCTTTCTTGCCCTTTGTTGCATTTAATACATAAGAACCGGAGTTCAATGTACCGGAATATACACGGAAGAATGCAAGCTTACCAACAAACGGGTCAGCCATGATCTTAAATGCCAGTGCAGAGAACGGCTCATCATCAGACGAATGTCTGGTTACTTCATTACCGTCTTCATCCACACCCTTAATATCCGGAATATCAGTCGGTGCAGGCATGAATTCCAAAATAGAATCCAACAGCTTCTGAACGCCCTTATTACGATAAGCGGAACCACAGCATACCGGTACTGCCGTACACTCACAGGTTCCCTTCCGCAATGCTGCCTTTAATGCATCGATGGAAGGCTCCTCACCCTCTAAATATTCCATCATTAAATCATCATCTAATTCGCAGATTTTTTCTACTAACTCTGAACGATACAGCTCTGCATCATCCTTCATATCCTCCGGAATATCAGTAATACTGATATCATCGCCCTTATCATCATTATAGATGTAGGCTTTCATTTCAAATAGATCAATGATACCCTTGAACTCGTCTTCCTTACCGATTGGTAACTGGGTAACAATTGCATTTTTACCAAGACGGTTACGAATCTGATCTACTGCCCCATAGAAATTGGCACCTAAGATATCCATCTTATTGATAAATGCCATTCTTGGAACGTTGTAGGTGTCTGCCTGACGCCATACATTTTCTGACTGCGGCTCAACACCACCCTTGGCACAGAATACACCAACGGCTCCGTCCAACACACGCAGGGAACGCTCAACTTCTACCGTAAAGTCAACGTGGCCGGGAGTATCAATAATGTTGATACGATGCTCTAACGCACCCGGCTTTGCCTTACAGTTTTCCTGCAAGGTCCAGTGACAGGTAGTAGCTGCAGAAGTAATGGTAATACCTCTTTCCTGCTCCTGCTCCATCCAGTCCATGGTAGCTGTACCTTCGTGAGTATCTCCTATCTTATAGTTAACACCGGTATAATACAGAATACGCTCTGTAAGAGTCGTCTTACCAGCATCGATGTGTGCCATAATACCGATATTTCTAGTTCTGTCTAACGGATATTCTCTTCCACTCAAGGTATTTTCCTCCTTAATTTATTTTGAAAGCTGGTTTCCATAGACAAACAGATGACCAATTCATTTGTTTCTGATTGTACATTAGCTTTCACCTTTATTATGCACAAATAATTCATTAATGAAGTTCTTTTCACTAAGCTCGACAATACCTCACTAAGTTCAAAGAACGACCTCGCACTAGATTCAATCTTCGTTTACACTCGATTTCATCAAGTTGCTTTCGATCAAAATCTATAATGTGCAAATGCCTTGTTTGCTTCTGCCATTTTGTGCATATCTTCTTTCTTCTTTACAGATGCACCGGTATTATTGGCTGCATCCAGAATCTCTTTTGCAAGTCTCTCTTCCATGGTCTTCTCACTTCTCGCACGAGAGTAAGTGGTAATCCAACGGAGACCCAAAGCCTGACGTCTGTCAGGACGAACATCAATCGGAACCTGATAGGTAGCACCACCGATTCGTCTTGCCTTTACCTCAAGTAATGGCATGATGTTGTTCATTGCTTCATTAAATACTTCTAATGCATCTTTTCCAGTTTCAGCAGCAACACGTTCAAACGCACCATAAACGATTCTCTGGGCAACACCCTTCTTACCGTCTAACATGATGTTGTTGATTAACTTTGTAACCACTTTATCCTTATAAATCGGATCTGGAAGTACATCTCTTTTCTGAATATGTCCTTTACGTGGCACGGTTCTTCCCTCCTTAAAAATTATAGTAAGCTAATAATCATTGTTTAGCTTAAAGGTACTCATACTCATTCGGTATGTTCGTGCGGATTGTGCTTACATTCATCTTATCTATCTATAATAGGAAAAACATAGCCTACTCCAGCACTATTTTGTTTTGATACTAAAGGAAGTTCTTTTCGCTAAACTCGAAAGTACCTCGTTAAGCTCAAAG
Source organism: Lachnospiraceae bacterium (assembly GCA_029068665.1). Classification (GTDB taxonomy): domain Bacteria; phylum Bacillota; class Clostridia; order Lachnospirales; family Lachnospiraceae; genus CAG-632. Next base: position 6,892 of record JAIECC010000324.1, on the reverse strand, counting down.
AACGGCTTTCTCACTAAATTCAACCTGCGCTCCGCTTGGTTTCATTAAGTGTTCAATGACATCCACTCAACTAACCTCGAACTTCGCTTCGCTTGTTCTCGCTAAGGTTCGGGATGGGCTTTCTCACTAAATTCAACCTGCACTTCGCTTGGTTTCATTAAGTGTTCAATGCCTATTTAGCATCCTTTGGTCTCTTAGCACCATACTTAGAGCGGGCCTGGCGTCTCTTAGCAACACCTGCTGTATCCAATGTACCTCTGATAATATGATATCTGGTACCTGGAAGGTCCTTTACTCTTCCACCACGGATCAGAACAACACTATGCTCCTGAAGGTTGTGACCTTCGCCCGGGATGTAGCTGGTAACTTCGATTCCGTTAGAAAGACGAACTCTGGCGATTTTTCTTAAAGCAGAGTTAGGCTTCTTAGGAGTTGCAGTCTTAACAGCAGTACAAACTCCTCTTTTCTGCGGAGCAGAAGAATCTGTCGGTTTCTTTCTTAAAGAGTTATAACCCTTCTGAAGAGCCGGTGCAGTAGACTTTGCTTCTACAGTCTGTCTTCCCTTTCTAACTAACTGGTTGAATGTTGGCATGTTTTTCACCTCCTATTTTTGTAGTATTGCCGATTTTTTCGGACTTTAAAAGCACGCGTGACCAAATCACGCATGCTTAATTATTATATCTATGTCATTTTCGTATGTCAAGATAAAATTATAGAAAATAAACATCTCCAAAATAAATGTCACTCCCCCACCGGTAAAAGCAGGGGAGCAACCTGCCCGGCCTGGTCATATAGAGATGCAGGCTTTTTTCTCTTGACTCACTGCCGGGCAGCCCAAATATTTTATAACTTCATATCCACAGTTCTGCCGATTACTTTCGCTTCCTTCTGTTTAAGCGATTTCTTTTCGTCTTTTTTCTCTTCTGCTTTTTTCTCTGCTTCCTGTTCCGTCTTTTTCTTTTCAGCATTCTTCTTTTCTATCTTTTTCTGCTCTGCCTTTTTCAGTCTGGATTTTTCCAGAATCTGGTCTGTCCAGTTGTTTTTATCCTTCTTATCCAGCTTGAACTGGTTCCGATAATTTCCGGAGTTTGCTTTTGAAACACTCCATGCCCCCAGACTTCCATCACTGTTCAATATAAATCCAAAGGAAATCAGTCCATCCCGGTTTGCTATAGATTTCTGCGTATTATTGCAGTCATAAATGAGCGCCTCATATTCCAGACATTTCTCCGGATCTTCCTCCATCTCCTTTAATATGTTCGGTGCAATAGCCATATTGTTCTTTCCTTTACTGCTAAAAGGCTCCGTATTGGTGGAAAATTTCAAATCCGGAAATTTATCCGATAACTGACTGAGCATACTGCCGCCGGAGGCTTCCCCGGATGACCGTTCCGCCGCTTTCTCCTTTGCATAAGCATATGCTGCCTCTGATACCCAACTATTTCCAACTTTTACTGCCATAATCGTTTCCTCCTTAAAATCCCTTTCATATACCTGTATTTGTATCCTGCCCTTTACAATATCTTAAACAGCCGGGTCCAAATCGTGGCATCATTATCATAATAAGGAATAACCAGCAGATCTTCCGATTCCCCGGCATCCACATACACAGCATTTCCGCCTCCGCCGATTCCCGGCAGCTTCAGGTATCCACCAAAGCCGACATAATATTCATCTTCTTCTATTCCCTGCTCTCGCAGGATTTCATTCCAGGCATCCCGCTGAATACAAACACATCCATTATCAATAAAGAACACATCCTGCAGTTGTGTCTGATTTCCGATTTCCCGCAATTGAAATTTCATATTACATATACTGATACCTGTGTGTTCCGTATAAATCGGATAAGACAACTGCCGGACTCCAAATAAAAGTCCAATGACAACCAATACGCTGCTAAGGAAACTGATAACTGCCGCTGACTTCCTGTAAGGCTTAAAATGAGCTACCTTTTCCATCCGGCTTTTGATGTTTTTGTATTTCTGTTCCCCGGCAAATGCAACCGGTGTATCAATGTTCTCATTTCCCAGCAGTCGGATACTGTTCAACAACAGCCTGCCATAGTCATAGGCGGCTTCCCTGCTCCTTTGAATCACCACCCGGTCACAAATCTCTTCTAAATCTTCCTGAAGATATTTCGTACAGACTGACAGCAAAGGATTCACCCACAGCAACGTCCGCAATAAATCCCATACCGCATAGCACCAGAGATGTCCAAGTCTTATATGCGTCTTTTCATGCAAAAGAATCATCTGTAATTCTTCTGTCCGGAAATCCTCCAGCATCATTTTCGGCACCACGATTCTGGGACGGAATATGCCTACCGTAAATGGTGTAACCGCTCTGTCACAGACGAACAGCTCTGTATCGCCAACACGCTCTCTTCCCAGACCCACAGCAAATCGATACAGCTTTCTCCGGCGACAAAAGATATAGATGCCAAAGGTCACTATTCCCAGCAAATAAATCCAGCAAACCCAACATTGTTTGATACACAGATTGTGCCACCAGACAAAGAGCCTTGCTCCAATGCTGCTTTCATAGAAAAACCGCATCCTTCCTATAAAAGGAAGGGGAAGGAACAGGCACCAAAGCATACCTTTTAAAAAGACTGTTTTCTTACATACCGTTCTTCTCAGCAGAAGTACCATCAAAAGAACCGGCAGGGATAAAAACGCACTTCTTCCAATCAGCATTACCCAATACATAACACTTGCATTTAGAAAATTAATAAATCCCGCCCAAAATATTTGTATTGTCATTTCTCCTCATTCCTTTTACTCTGCTCCAGAATGTCTTCCAATTCCTGAATCTGCTCTTCTGTCAGTTGAAAGCTTTGCAGTAATGCTGCCAATGCATCCGTATGCCTGCCGGAAAAATAACTTTCCACAAACTTGCGGCTCTTCTCTCTGGAACATTCCTCTCTTGATTTCAATGGAAAATAATGATATACCCTTGCATCCTTCTCATCGATGGTATAGTCAATGATCTTCTTTTGGCATAAGCGGTTCATCAAGACCCGTACCATCTTAGGATTCATACTGGTGATTTCCTGCAATCTTTCAATCACCTGTGAGGATGTCAGCGGAGTTCCGCTATCCCAAAGTACCTCCATAATCTGCCATTCACTTTCGCTTGGTGTGTGTTCTTCTCTTGCCATGTTTTAAATCCGCCTTTCCTGTCATAATTTCTGACTGTATTTATAACTTAGTGGTCAGACTTTCAAATCCACTTTCGTTCCCGATTCGTTCCGACCTGTTCCGGCAGAAGAAGCATTTTCTTCTTCCCGGATTGCTTCCATAACAGGCTCCATATCCTTTTCATCCAGATATATTTCTCCGTTCTCCGAAGCTTCCAGTTTTTCCGTTAACATCTGCTCCATACGTTCTGCAACGATATCCTTTGCTTCTTCTGATTTTTCCGCCAACCGTTCTTCCAGTTCTTTCCTTTTTTCACGAGCCTTCTCACGAGTCTTTTCGATTAATTCCTCTGTGTTTTTCTTTGCTTCCTCGCGAATCTTTTTATTCAGCTTATCATCCCGCCTTGTATAGGCAAAGTGATAATATTTTCCATTCTCATCTACATACCAGTGGCTGGTTCGTTCTACAACGCCCCCAAGCGCATTATAATAAGCATCACCAATCTTTTCTGCCCGCTCTATATCCTTTAAGGTCTGTGTATATTTCTTTTCTGCCTCCGGATCATTCTGCATTTTCTCCAGAAGTTTTGGATTGACCGTAATTGCCGATCGCTTATCCCGTTTCATACTTAAACCCCAGCCTGTCTCCAGTTCTACATAGGGCACCTTCTTCTGAAGACCTTTCAGATATTCCTGGGTGCTTTGCGTTTTTGTACTTTCCTCTGTACCGGTCTGACTATTTTTCCCGGTGACTGCTGTTTCCCCTGACCTTCCCTGTCTGGAAACACCGGTCTCTTTCTTCTGAGAAGCGTATGCATTCTCATACATTGCTCCATAGTTACCTACACTTGAAATCGCCATAATTGAAACCTCCTTGTTTCTCTTTATATATACTATATCGGATAACAATTGTTAATCATTAACACGCGTTAATCATTTTATCAGAAATTCTACTTTTAAAATATAAAAAGGCGGTAAACCACAGAAGTTTTACCGCCTTTTTATATACCGGATTTTCTACGCCAGTCCTGCCTTTCGGTACGCAAACCAAAAGAGAAGAATTGCAAGAATACCATTGGCCAGAATCACCACACAATTTTCCCCACTGATTTCTAACTGCTCTACAGAATTCAACAAAACATGAAGCTGCTGAGAATAGGTAATCCTTGCCACACGCTCAATGCTTTCATTAAATATGGACAGCATGGGCAGAAATGAAAACACCATCATGACCGGAACCACGATAGAGGTTGCCATCATCTGACTGCGGCTCCATGTACCGATTGCCGCTCCAATCAGCATGGATACCAGTATTCCTGCTGCCATAATCAGCAAAAATGCGGCTGCGGTCTTGCCGGTATACTTCCCGGTCCAACAGAAGACACAGGCCCCCAGCATACAGATAATCCACAGATAGCTTCCCACTCCAATGAGATATTCTATGGGTTTTACTCCGGACATCATCAGCACCCGAAGAGTATTCTTTTCCTTTTCCTCGGAAAGAATTGCTCCCATACAGGTCAGGGGCGCCATACCGCAGTACATAACTGCAAAAAGATTCATAAAAAAGTGCTCCGGCATTCCTTCTATACTAATGGACCGTTCCATAATGACCGCCAGAACCGGAAACATCAAAAATTGTATCAGAATTGTTTTGTTTTTGAAGGTGTCCTTCAACTGTTTTCCAAAAATTGCACTTATATTCTTCATAATCTATACCAGACCTTTCCACATGTTCTTTTATTCTTTCTTTCCATCCTCTGCCAGACCATTCTTTATTCCAGTCCCCGCCCGGTTAATTCCATGAATACAGTCTCCAGATTCGGCTCTGATGTGTGAATCGTCTCCAGCTCTTCTGCTTCCAGATAATTCCTGACTGCATCAGCCGAAGTATGGTCATTGGCCAGTTCCAGATTTGTTCCATTATGTAATCGTATGAGTAGCTTATTTTGATGGTTGTATCTCCTGCAGACTTCTTCCGGTTCCCCATATTCCACAATCGTTCCTTCATGCAGCAAAACCACATGATTGCATAGCTTTTCCGCTTCCGCCATATTGTGGGTGGTGAGAAATACCGTAGCCCCCCGCTCCTGCTCTTTTCGAATCAACTGGTGGATTTCCTCTGCCGTGGAAGGGTCAAGCCCTGTAGTAGGTTCATCCAGGAACAGAATATCCGGTTCATGAAGGACCGCTCTTGCCAGCGCCAGTCTGCCCCGCATTCCCTTGGACAGCTTCGATACTACACGCTTTCTTGCTTCTGCAAGACCAACCTGCTGCAGTACTTTTGGGATTCTCTCCTTAGGCAGTTCATACAGCCGGGCAAACAGCAGGAGATTGTCATAGACCGTCAGCCGTTCATATAAACCAAAATTGTCCAGCATCATTCCGATTCTTTTGTATATCTCCTGATTCAGTTTGCAGGTGTCTTTTCCCAACAGCTTCGCACTGCCGGAGGTGGGATGAAGCTGTCCGGTAAGAATCTTAATCATCGTAGTTTTACCTGCCCCGGAAGGTCCCAGTAAGCCAATGATTTCTCCCTGCTCTACTTTCAGGTCAATCCCCTTTAGTACCTCTTTTTCTTGAAAACTCTGTGTAAGCTTGAAAAGCTCTATAATATACTCCATTTCTTTCTCCTCCTGTAACTGTGATTTATGATTCCTGTGCTTCACGCTTTAATCTGTCTAATGCCTCTTCCATTTTCCGGTTTTCCATCCGTTCTTTGAAAATTGTTACCCCCATACTGATTGCAAAGCTGATTCCAAAGCACAGAAAGAACATCAGCCATGGCTGCCACATATTCACCGGAAACCACCCACATATCCGAATAAACACTGCAAGCACAATCAATACGGTAGAAACCATACACACTGTCCGCATAGCAATTGACATTTTTTTGATAAAAACATCCGTAAAGAAAATAAACTTTGCAATCACGATGCAGAGGGATGCAAGAAAGAACTGAAATGTGGTACGAATACTCAATCCGTCACTGCCTAAGGAAAATATTGTAGAGATCTCTTTTGCACTGTCGCCGAACAAAAGGCAGAATATATTCAATATTCCAATGGTGATTCCAAATGTTAAAAAGACCTGGCCAATATAATCAAATATCGTTTTCTTCTCTTCCATCTATCTCACCCCCAGCTTCTGCTTTAATCCCTCGGCGTATTGCCGGGATACTATAATCTGTTCTCCGTTTTCCAATGTAACCCGAATCCTTCGATTGATATCTGCCTTCAATGACCGAATATATCTGAGCTGTATTACACAGGATTTACTGACCCGAAAGAATCCGTATTTCTCCAGCTGCTGCTCCAGTTCATATAGCTTCAGATTGGATTCATAGACCTCCTCCGCTGTATAAACATAGGTCTTTCTGTCTACGGACTCCAGATAAATCACTTTTGATACCTCCAGCAGATAGGTTTCATCTTCCTTCTTCGCCATAATCTGTTTTTCCAGTATCCGAAGCGTTGCCAGTATCCGCTCAATCTCTGGTGTCAGATGGCTGCAGGATATCAAAATCTCCGCATCTGAAATATCTGCATCTATGTTAATTGATATTTTCAAGCAACAATGCACCTCCTATAATTCTATATCCACCATAGCACACACACATTCTACCATCAAGAACCCCAAACCTAAGTTGCCGTTTCCTGTACATAATATGCCAAAAGCTGCCGCATAAAATGCAGCAGCTTTTTCCCCAAAAATGCAGACAAGCGCATTTATATATAAATTTATTTTTTTTTT
>JAIECC010000323.1 GCA_029068665.1 Lachnospiraceae bacterium | reverse complement strand
GTGCTATTTTGGATGATGACGGTAATGTTCTTTATAAGGAGACTGTGGGCACCATCTATGAACTGATGGTGATTAACAATTCTTCCGATACTATCACCGATTGGAAGGCTATGGTACGGATTCCGGAGGAAATGTGTGTAAACAATACGTGGAATGGTGACTTTGAGTATCATCAGAATGTAAATTCGGGAAATGAAAGTGTTCAGACTCTTGACCTTGCAGATTATTCCAAGTATGATATCACCCTTGAACATTATATGGCGGCCGCCGGTCCTATGGTTAAGCTGTATGAGGGAGATTATTTTATATATTATCCTGATTTGGCATTAAATGAAATGCCTTTAGCTCCAAAGCAGGAAGATGCAGACAAGGAAAGCAGTGCCAGAATCGGCTTTATCATGTATATTCCGGAAAGGGAGATTGACTATGTAGCGGATTTTTCTGAAGGCGAGATACGCTACCATCTGCATACCAGTATTTTAAAAAGTCCGCTTTTCTGGGTGCTTTGCGCGGCGATGGTTATCTGGGTCAGCTGTTTCCTTGCAATGATCATTGTAAAGGTGAATCTGCGGCGTTTGATTGAACAACAGAAACGGGATGAGAAGATTATTGAGCAGACCATGCAGACCATTGTTAATTTCATTGAAGCAAAGGATCCGTATACCAAGGGACATTCTTTGCGTGTTGCACAGTATTCCAAGCTGCTTGCCGAGAGTATGGGATTTTCTGAGACTGAATGCAAAGGCTTTTATTATATAGCACTGATGCATGATTGCGGCAAGCTGTATATTCCGGATGAAATTCTTACCAAACCGGGGAGGCTTACGAGTGAAGAGTATGAAATCATGAAAAAGCATACCATATTCGGTGAAGAACTCCTTCGGGATTTTACCATAATTGAGGATATTGGCATGGGTGCATTGTGCCACCATGAACGCTATGACGGCAGAGGTTATCCTAATGGACTTGCAGGTGAGGATATTCCGGTTATAGCCCGTCTTATCTGCATATCGGATGCCTTTGATGCAATGAACAGCCGTCGCTGTTATCGAAAAAATCTTACATCGGAAATTATTTTTGACGAGCTTAAGACGAACAGAGGAAAGCAGTTTGACCCGGTTATTGTTGATCACCTGCTGAAGCTGATTGAAGACGGAGTAATCCTGATGGCAGAAAATGAAGAGGATGAAAACGGCATGTAAGTACTTTTTTAGAAGACGAAAAACTGGTTGTAATCCCGAAATGAAAGATGTATAATATCACTGTTTGATTTTTTCTGCTTTCTAAATGGAAGGCGAAAAATGAACGAATAAATTACAAAGGAAGTATGAGTTATGGGTGAGAATGTGAAAAAGACAGGAGGCTGGCGCACCAATAAATGGGTTCGGGCGGCAATTCCTGCATTATTACTTCATTGCAGTATCGGTACTGTATACTGCTGGTCAATTTTTAGTCAGGAAATCGCTGATTATATTGGTTTTTCAAAGGGTGCTACAGAATGGGCATTCAGCTTTGCTATCTTTTTCCTGGGTATGTCAGCGGCATTTCTGGGAAATGTAGTAGAGAAGGATATTCATAAGTCCTCTTTGATTGCTGCAATCTGCTTTGCGGCAGGTATGGCTGGAACCGGATTCTTTATTTACTATGGTGGACAGCATCAGGGCAGCTTACTGGCACTGATTGGCATTTATCTGTGTTATGGTTTGATTATGGGTATTGGTCTTGGTACCGGTTATTTATCACCGGTTAAGACGTTGATGCTCTGGTTCGAGGATAAAAAGGGTCTTGCTACCGGTCTGGCAGTTGCCGGTTTTGGTGCGGCAAAGGCCATTGCAAGTCCGATTATGCAGTCCATGCTGAATAATCTGGGCGACGGCGGCATTTATAAAATGTTCCTGATTCTGGCAGCGGTATATTTTGTTATGATGTTTGTGGGGCATTTGCTCTTAAAGAAGCCGGAAGGCTGGCATGAGCCTCAGAACAATGAAGAGCGTCAGAGTATTATGTCTGTACTTAAGACAAAGCCAATTGCAAACTACATTGGAATCTGGCTGATGTTCTACATTAATATTACTTGTGGTCTGGCATTGATTTCTCAGGAGAAAATGATTGTAAAGTGTATTGGTCTTGCCGGTGCAGCAGGTATTATATCAACGATTTCTGCAGTCTTTAATGCAGGAGGACGACTTGGGTTCTCTGCCTGGGCAGATAAGATGAAGGACCGGAACACGATTTACAAGCTGATATTTATTTTATCCATTGCATTTACAGGTATTGTAATTCTGACTGGTGGAATCAAGAACGGTGAGGGTAATCTGTTGTTGATTATTCTGGTTCTTGGTCTGATCTTTATTGTAAATGCCGGATACGGTGGTGGTTTCTCTAACGTACCGACCTTGTTGTCTGACCATTATGGCATGGGCAATATCAGTGCCATTCACGGTATTACCCTGTCCGCATGGGCATTTGCCGGATTGTCCGGTAATCAGATGGCAAACTGGATTGTAAAGACTTTTGGAGAGGAAGTAAATATCGAGCATGCACTTGCTGACGGTACTACAGAAATTCTTGCTGTAAATCCTACCGGCTATCAGTACGTACTGTATGCTACAATCGTTCTTTATATTATTGCCCTTATTATTTGTCTGGTAATGGTACGGCCGACGGATAAGGCTTTGGCTGCAAAGCAGGCGAAAAAACAGCAGAAGATAGCAGCCAATGAATAAATTGGTTCATTAACAGGAGACAGAATATGAGTTTACATTTAATAAAAAAGGTGCCAACGGCACAGGAGCTGCAGGAGATGATTCCTATGACAGAGCAGCTTCAGCAGATCAAGAAGGAACGGGATGCCATGATTCGTCAGGTATTTACCGGTGAATCGGATAAGTTCCTGATGATCATTGGTCCCTGCTCGGCAGATAATGAGACGGCAGTACTGGATTATGTGACCCGGCTGGCTAAGGTGCAGGAGGAGGTAAAGGATAAGATTCTGATTATTCCCCGCATTTATACCAACAAGCCAAGGACAACAGGGGCAGGCTATAAGGGAATGCTGCATCAGCCGGATCCGGAGAAGGCACCGGACCTGTTCGAAGGGGTAAAAGCCATTCGAAAGATGCACATTGATGCTATTGCAGCTACCGGCTTAACAGCAGCGGATGAAATGCTGTATTCCGAAAACTGGACATATCTGGAGGATATTTTGTCTTATGTGGCAATTGGTGCCAGAAGTGTGGAGGATCAGCAGCATAGAATCGTTACCTCCGGCATGAATGTACCGGCAGGTATGAAGAATCCTACCAGTGGGGATTTGACGGT
>JAIECC010000322.1 GCA_029068665.1 Lachnospiraceae bacterium | reverse complement strand
GCTGGGAAAACATCAGATTTACAATGCTTTGACGGCGATTGAAGCGATTGAAGTGGTAAAAAAAGAGTTAAAAAATGATTTGAATAATGTGAATGTTCAAAAAGGTTTACATAATGTAAGGTGGAAGGGGAGATTTGAGATTTTAGAACGGTCTCCTTATGTAATTCGTGATGGTGCTCACAACATGGAAGCAGCAAGGTGTCTGTATGAACAGATTACAAAGCATTTTACAAACAAAAGGATTATTTATATAATAGGGATATTAAAGGATAAAGAATATAATGCAATGCTATCGTTGCTGCTTCCCCTGGCATATCAGGTCTATGTGGTAACTGTACCGGATAATCCCCGGGCCCTACCGGCAGAAGAATTAGCCCGGGCAGTGAGAAAATACTGCTGCAATGTGACTCCGGTGGAGTGCCCGGAGCAGGCATATCGGCTTGCCAGAGAGCAGGCAGCCCCGGAAGATGTGATTCTTGCATTTGGTTCTTTATATTACATAGGACGAATCGGGGATTGAAAATGAAGCGAATAGACAGAATTAGGAAGCATGAAGCGTTCTGCTACTGTATGAAGCAGATTGAAATGGCGGAAAAGAATCGGATCTATTGTAAGCATGATTTAGGACATTCCTTAGATGTGGCCAGAATTGCATACATCCTGAACCTGGAAGAGCAGGGTGGTTTATCGAAGGAAATAATATATGCCATGGCATTGCTTCATGACTTGGGACGGAGTGAGGAATACCATAAGGGAACTGCTCATGAAGAAGCAGGTGCGGCGCTGGCAGAACAGATTTTACTGGAATGCGGATTTACTGAGATAGAGACCGGACAGATTTGTCAGGCCATTGCAGCTCATAAATATTCCGGCAGAGATGCCCGGGATTATGGTGCCAGACTACTGTGCCGGGCCGATAAATTGTCCAGAAACTGCTTTGATTGCATGGCTTCGAAAACGTGTTATTGGAAGGAAGAATGTAGAAATTCCGGTATTTCATATTGAAATTCTACTAAATGGAGGATTAGAAAAAAGTGAAGATAGGAAAATGGACGTTGGATACCGAGCATAAGGTATATATGATGGGAATCCTGAATGTAACACCGGATTCTTTTTCTGACGGCGGACGTCATGACCGGATCGACCAGGCACTGTATCATGCAGAAGCACTTCTTCAGGACGGAGCTGATATTCTGGATATCGGCGGGGAATCCACCAGGCCGGATCATGTAAAGATCAGTTGTATGGAAGAAATCCAACGGGTATGCCCGGTCATCGAAGCGGTAAAAGCCAGAATGGATGTTCCGGTATCACTGGATACCTATAAGTCCCGGGTGGCACAGGCAGGTATTCAGGCAGGTGCAGATATGATTAATGATATCTGGGGGTTGAAATGGGACGGAGCCATGGCAGGGGTTATAGCAGAAAGTAAGGTATCAGCTTGTCTGATGCATAATCGCAAAGAGGCGGTATATACGGATTTTCTGGCAGATGTGAGCCGGGACTTAAAAGAAAGTCTGGCTTTAGCAGAGCAGGCAGGTGTAGATAGGGACCGGATATGTATTGATCCCGGGATTGGATTTGCCAAGACGCTGGAGCAGAATCTGTTTCTTATGAGGCATTTGGAGGATTTACAAGAATTAGGATATCCGGTTTTATTAGGCACTTCACGTAAGTCCATGATTGGTCTGACACTGGATCTGCCGGTGGATCAGAGAGAGGAAGGTACCATAGCAACTACGGTACTGGGAATCATGAAGGGGTGTTCAATTCTGCGGGTTCATGATGTAAAGGGGAATCTGCGGGCAGCCAGAATGACCCTGGCAATGCTTCAGGCAGAATAAAAACAGGGACCGGAGAAATAAGGAGATAGAAGCATGGATGAAATTCGAATTTCCAATTTAGAAGTATTCTGCCACCATGGGGTATATGCAGAAGAGAATACATTAGGGCAGAAGTTCCTGGTATCTGCCATTTTATACACGGATACCAGAAAAGCAGGAAGAACAGATTGTTTGGAGGATTCCATTCATTATGGAGAAGTATGCCATGATATCAAGCATATTATGGAGGAGCGAAATTATAAGCTGCTGGAGGCTGTGGCAGAAACCGTTGCGGAACGTCTGCTGGTAAAATACAAGACTCTGGAGGCTGTCCGTCTGGAAATTAAGAAACCATGGGCTCCCATTATGCTTCCCATCGACACGGTATCAGTGGTGATCCAGCGGAGCTGGCATCGGGTCTATTTTAGCATTGGTTCCAATATGGGGGATAAAAAGGCGAATTTGGATTATGCAGTGGAGCAGTTTCGGCAGCATCCGGCATACAAAGAGGTTCAGGTTTCAAAGTATCTGGAAACAGAGCCCTATGGTTATACAGAGCAGGATTGGTTCTTAAATGCCTGTATTGGCTGCAAGACCCTGCTGACACCGGAGGAGGTACTGGAGCATCTTCATAAGGTGGAGGCGGAGCGGCACCGGACCCGGGAGATTCATTGGGGACCAAGAACGCTGGATATTGATATTTTGTTTTATGATAAGGAAATAATTGAAACAGATATGCTGTGCATTCCCCATGGGGAGCTTTCCCTGCGAGCCTTTGTACTGGAGCCTCTGGCAGAGCTGATACCGAATTTCAGGCATCCGGTAACAGGAAAGACAGTGCTGCAGATGTTACAGGAAATAAAAGAGGAATGACATGGCTGTGCTATGGCAAATGAAAATGGATAAGGAAAAGAGGAAACAGGTGTGGATTTAAATCAGATTCGAAAAGAAATTGATCAGGTGGATCAGCAGATCGTGGAATTGTTTCAGCGGCGAATGGAACTGGCAGGAGATGTAGCGGCCAGCAAACGGGAGAGCGGAAAAGCCATATATGACCGCCAGCGGGAGATTGAGAAGCTGGAGCGGTTGGCTGCACTGGCTGACAGTGAATTTAACCGGCATAGTATTGAAGAATTATTTTTGCAGATTATGTCTATCAGCAGAAGATATCAGTATTCCGTTCTGGGAGACCGGGAACAGGCAATCAGCCAGGAGTTCACAATGATAGATGCACTGAATATCCATCCGGGAACCAAAGTTGTGTATCAGGGAGTGGAAGGGGCATTCAGTGAGCAGGCTATGATGGAATTTTTCGGAAGCTCTGTCCATGGCTCTCATGTGGAGCAGTTTGAAGATGTATTGCAGGTGTTGGAGGCCGGGGAAGCAGAGTATGGTGTACTTCCCATTGAGAATTCTTCTGCCGGCTTTGTAAGCGGTGTATATCATTTGCTGCAGAAGCATGATGTGACGATTGTAGGAGGAATCTCTTTGGAGGTGGAGCAGGCATTGTTAGGGATGCCCGGTGCCAAACTGGAGGATATTCGGACCGTATATTCTCATCCTCAGGGATTATTACAGACCAAAGCCTATCTGGAAGCCCATGAATGGAAACAGATCAGTCTTGCCAATACGGCAGTCAGTGCCAGAAAGGTTCAACAGGATGGAGATATCAGTCAGGCAGCAGTTGCCAGTGTCCGGGCGGCCCGATTATATGGTCTGGAGGTATTGCAGCCATGCATTAATACTCAGAAAGGGAATAAAACCCGGTTTCTGGTCATATCAAAGAAAAAGGAGTATACCCGGAAGGCAGATATCATCAGTATCAGCTTTTCTCTTCCTCATGAAAGCGGAAGTTTGTATAACATATTAGGGCACTTTATTTTTAATGGTCTGAACATGACCAGTATTGAATCGGAACCTTTACCGGACAGACAGTGGGAGTACCGGTTTTTTATAACCTTTGAAGGAAATCTGAGCAATCCTTCCGTGCAGAATGCCATTACAGGTATTCGGAGTGAGTCATCGGACTTTAAGCTGCTGGGGAACTACAGCATGGAACGTTAGATGAAATATTGAAATAGACACAGGGATATGAAATGGAGGAATGAATATGGCATATCAAATGTTTGCTGCAATTAATGTTGGTTCCAGTGATATTTCCATGAAAATCTTTGAAATCACCGCTAAGTGGGGATTTCGGGAGGTTGATTGCATCAGCCATATTTTGGAACTGGGAAGTGACACATATCAGAGAGGGAATGTAAGCAACGAAAAAATCAATGAGTTGTGTACCTGTCTGACAAAATTCAAAGATAAAATGAAGGAATATGACTGTAAGACTTATCGTGCCTATGCTACCAGTGCCATACGGGAGGCAAGCAACAGTCTGATGATGATTGAACTGATAGAGCTGAGGACCGGTATTAAAGTAGAGATCCTCAGTAATTCCGAGCATCGGTTCATGATGCTGAAGGGCTGTGCCGCCACTATGAAGGAATTTGATGAAATTACAGGGAAGAATACGGCATTACTGGATATGGGAGCCGGCAGTATTCAGATTTCCTTACTTGAAAAGCAATTGTTAACGGCAACCCAGAATATTAAGATTGGTGCCATTCGTGTCCGGGATATGATGTCCGGTATTGAATCCAGAGTCACCAATGGAAACAAAATCATTGAAGAGTATGTACAAAATGAGTTGAATACCTTCAATACCATGTATCTTGGGGATAAGAAAATAAAAAATGTAATTGCCATCGGTGATGAGATTCAGGCACTGCAGAAAATTGCACCGGAGCTGCATCTTAAGAATCTGATGACTCAGGAGCAGATTGATTATATTTATAAAAAGATTCTAAACCTGTCACCACAGGAGCTGGCATTGCATTATGGCATTCCATTTGAACGTGCCACCCTGATTCGTCCGGCTATTACCATATACCGGATACTGGTGGAGACCACCAAGGCGGATGAAATCTTTCTTCACGATATTAATCTGTGTGATGGTATCGTGGCTGATTATATGGATACCGTACGGAAGTATACCGCAGGACGAAATTATGAAGCAGATATTGTGGCATCTGCCATGGCAATGGCAAAGCGGTATAAAAGTAATCGGACACATATCGCTTATGTATCGGATATGGCAATGGCAGTATTTGATGCCATGAAGAAGGAGCATGGCATGGGACGGACCCAGCGGCTGCAGCTTCAGATTGCCTGTATCCTTCATGATTGTGGAAAATTCATCAATATGCAGAATGTGGCAAACAATTCCTATAATATCATCATGTCAACAGAGATGATGGGGCTGTCTCATAAGGAACGGGAGGAGGTTGCCAATGCGGTCCGTTATAATACCATGTACCTGCCTGCTTATCCGGTAGTGAAGGATTCTCTGGGGGATGCATCCTATACTACGGTTGCCAAGCTGGCTGCCATACTTCGTGTGGCAAATGCCCTGGACCGCTCCCATAAGCAGAAGATTGAAAAGTTTACCATGCAGGTCAAGGATAAGAAATTAGTGATTTTAGTAGATACTGTAAATAATATTACGTTAGAATCGGCAATGTTCAAGGAAAAAGCAGATTTCTTTGAACAGATATACGGAATTCGCCCTGTTTTGAAACAAAGGAGGAATGTATAATGGCAGAAAAAAAAGCAGAGAAGGAATTAAAAAAGTCATCTAATTATGTAAATCGGGAGCTTTCCTGGTTAGAATTTAATTATCGGATTTTGGGAGAGGCAAAGGATAAAACCATACGGCCTTTTGAGCGGATTAAGTTTCTGGGAATTACGGCTTCCAACCTGGATGAATTCTTCATGGTCCGGGTTGCCTCTTTAATGGATATGGTTCATGCAGGCTATGAAAAGAAGGATATTGCAGGGATGACCCCTGCCCAGCAGCTGGCACAGATTATTCCAAAGACAAAGGAATTTATGAATAGCCAGTATGTAACCTATAACCGTTCCCTGCTGCCATTGTTAGAAAAAAATGGTCTGCATGTGATTACCCACCATGAGGACTTAACAGAGGCACAGGGAAGATATGTGGACGATTTCTTTGCAAAGGATGTCTATCCGGTTTTGACACCTATGGCAGTGGATATCTCCCGGCCGTTTCCGTTGATTCGGAATAAAACCTTGAATATTGGAGCTTTGCTCCGAAAGAAAGGTGCC
The DNA here is from genome assembly GCA_029068665.1 of Lachnospiraceae bacterium. GTDB lineage: Bacteria > Bacillota > Clostridia > Lachnospirales > Lachnospiraceae > CAG-632. The sequence goes on along the minus strand of JAIECC010000322.1, from coordinate 5,344 downwards.
AAGGAAACGGAAATCGCTACGGTTCAGGTACCTTCCGTATTACCAAGGATTGTCCATGTACCCAGCAATCAGGAGGGAGTTCAGGAGGTAATCCTGCTGGAACAGGTAATTGAAAAAAATATTGCAAAGCTGTTCCTGAATTATGAGGTAACCTGTGCCCATCCGTATCGGATCATGCGAAATGCAGATCTTACCATTGATGAGGATGATGCAGCAGATTTATTAAAGGAAATCGAAAAGCAGATTAAGCAGAGACAGTGGGGAGAGGTTATCCGGTTGGAGGTGGAGGAATCCATTGATAAAGCCTTACTAAAGGAGCTGATGAAGCAGCTTCATGTGGAAAAGGAGGGTATTTTCTCCATTAACGGCCCGCTGGATCTGACCTTTTTAAGTAAGCTCAGCGGTCTGGAAGGCTTTGACCACCTGAAAAATCCAAAGTATGTACCTCAGCCGGTACCGGCCCTGAACAATGAAGAAAGTATTTTTGAGCAGATTAAGCGGAAGGATATTTTCCTTCATCACCCATACGAGACTTTTAATCCGGTGGTACAGTTTATCAGTCAGGCAGCTGTGGATCCCAATGTACTGGCGATTAAGCAGACCTTATACCGGGTGTCCAGCAATTCACCGATTATTGCGGCACTTGCCCTGGCAGCGGAAAATGGCAAGCAGGTAACGGTTCTGGTTGAATTAAAGGCAAGATTTGATGAGGAAAACAATATTAACTGGGCGAAAAAGCTGGAAAAGACCGGCTGCCATGTTATCTATGGACTGGTGGGCTTAAAGACCCATTCCAAGATTGCGCTGGTGGTTCGCCGGGAGGAGGATGGAATCAAGCGGTATGTTCATCTGGGAACCGGTAATTACAATGATGTAACGGCCCGATTATATACCGATACCGGTATTCTGACAGCTTCCGATTCCATCGGTGAGGATGCTACGGCAGTATTTAATATGCTGTCCGGGTATTCGGAGCCTGCAAGCTGGAATAAGCTTGCAGTGGCACCAATCTGGTTAAAGAATACCGTGCTGGATTTGATTAAACGGGAAGCCGAAAATGCAAAGGCCGGTAAACCGGCACATATTATTGCAAAGATGAATTCACTTTGTGATGCAAAGGTGATGGAGGCCTTATATGAAGCCTCTAATGCAGGAGTAAAGATTGAGCTGATTGTCCGGGGAATCTGCTGCCTTCGTGCAGGAGTGCCGGGACTGAGTGAAAATATTACGGTTCGTTCTATTGTAGGGGATTTCTTGGAGCATGCCAGAATCCTGTATTGCTATAATGACGGTTTTGAGGAAATCTATATGGGAAGTGCTGACTGGATGCCGCGGAATCTGGATAAGCGTGTGGAAATCATGTTCCCGGTGGAGGATATGGAAGCAAAACAGCAGGCAAAGCATATTCTGGATGTCCAACTGGCAGATACCCTGAAAGCATATATTCTCCAACCGGATGGCACCTATGGAAAACAGGATTTGCGAGGAAAAGAGAAAATCAGTGCCCAGAGTACCTTCCGCAATGAGGCGGTTGCTGCTGCCAAAAAGGAAAAGGAATCCAATGAGGATAAGCGGGTATTTGAACCGGTTACAGCATCCTCTTCTCAGGAATAACAGGAGAAAAGCAGGATGGAGCAGGAAAGCAGACAAAAGCGTGTGTTAACACCATGCCAGAAAATTGAGCAAAGCATTCATAAGAAGTATCGAAAGGATATATGGAGTCCCTTTACCACTGCGGTAAAGCGGTATGAACTGATTCAGGAGAAGGACCGTATTGCAGTCTGTATATCCGGCGGTAAAGATTCCATGCTGCTGGCAAAGTGTATGCAGCTTTTGCAGCGGGTCAGTGATGTGCCCTTTACACTTGAGTTTTTGGTGATGGATCCGGGATATCATCCGGCAAATCGGCAGAAAATAGTGGAAAATGCAGAAAAGCTGGAGCTTCCGGTCATTATATTCGATTCGGATATTTTTGATGTGGCAAATCATACGGACCGGAATCCCTGCTATCTCTGTGCCCGAATGCGTCGGGGCAATTTATATGCGAAGGCCCGGGAGCTGGGATGCAATAAAATCGCATTAGGTCATCATTTCAGTGATGTAATAGAAACCACCTTGATGGGGATGCTCTATGGGGCTCAGCTACAGGGTATGCGTCCACGTTTAAAAAGTACGAATTTCGAAGGAATGGAGTTGATCCGGCCTCTGTATTGTGTTCATGAGGATGCCATTATCGCCTGGAGGAATTATAATCATCTGGAATTTCTTCAGTGTGCCTGTCGGTTTACGGAGGAGTATGAAAGGACCAATAATGAAGATGGACGCTCCAAGCGGCAGGAAACAAAGGAATTGATCCGGCGTCTGAAGAAGGAGAATCCTTTGGTGGAAATGAATATTTTTAATTCCATTCACGATGTGAATGTGGATACCTTTATCGGGTATAAGGCAGAAGGCATACCCCATTCTTTTTTGGAAGAATTCAGGAATAAGGATAAGGAAACATGATACGGATTTTAGTGGTTGAGGATGAAAAACCAATATCGAATTTTATTCAGATCAGCCTGCGGCAGGCAGGCTATCATATCGACTGTGCCTTTGACGGGAAGGAAGCTCTGGAACAATTGGACGAAGAGCGGTATGATTTGATATTACTTGATGTCATGCTGCCTCAAATCGATGGGTTTGAACTGATGGATTATATTGCACCCTTGGAAATACCGGTGATTTTTTTAACGGCAAAGAACAGTATTCAGGACCGGGTAAAGGGACTGCGGATGGGCGCAGAGGACTATATTGTGAAACCCTTTGATGTTATGGAGCTGCTGGCAAGAGTGGAAGTGGTCCTGCGCCGTTATAAAAAGGCAGAGGAACAATTACGGCTTGGAGCGATTGAAATTGATGTCCGTTCCATGCGGGTAACCCGGGGCGGACAGGAGATATCCTTAACACCAAAGGAATATGAGCTGTTACTGCTGTTTTTCCGGAATCCCAATACGGCTCTCTATCGGGAGACAATTTATGAGCGGGTCTGGGGTGGAGAACTGGAATACGGCAGTAAGACAGTTGACCTTCATGTGCAGCGGCTGCGAAAAAAGCTTTCTCTGGAGAAGGAATTGCAGGCAATCAATAAGGTGGGATACCGATTTGAGGTGGTTAAATGAAGTTTCGTTATAAGATAACCTGTTGTATGGTCAGCCTGCTGGCCTTATTTTATGGAATCGGTGGAACGCTTATGATTTCCATTTCCTTTCAGTCCGCCCTGGAGCAGGAAAAGGAAAATGCCCATAATTCCTATCGAATGATTTTGAATACACTGCAGGTGGTGAATCAGATGGGAACCTGGAACAGTAATCAGGATATCTCCGATGTTCTGGAGCAATTATCCGGACAGGATAATTCCAACTGGGATGCCATACGGCTGCTTTCTACATCAGAGGCAGAGGTATTGTATCGGGATGGAAGAGTGACTCCTTATTTTCAGGATGTATTCCTGGAGCTTGATTCGGAGCATTGTCTGATGACACAATTTTCAGATGATTCTCAAAAGCAGTTCTTACAGTTATCCAGTTATGTTCAGGTGGGAAATCAACAGCTACGTTTGGATGTGGCATATGATATTTCGTCGATTTATGAGAGTCGAAAGATTCAGGAAACCATATATTACCGTATTTATTTCATAATGCTGGCAGCTTGTCTGCTGGTGGTGTATATAACGACTTATCTGCTGACCCGTCCCCTGAACAGTCTTTCCAAGGTTACAAGGCATATTGCCTCCGGTAATTACGCCTATCGTTCTATGGTGAAGTCCAATGATGAAATCGGCAGGCTGTCAGAGGATTTTAATACCATGGCAGAGCAGGTGGAAAACAGTGTGGAAACCATGCAAAGGGCTATGGAGCAGCAGGAGGAATTTATGGGCAGCTTTGCCCATGAGTTAAAGACACCTATGACATCCATTATTGGTTATGCAGATCTGATTCGGAGGCAGACAATGTCTCCGGAGGAGGAAGCGGACGCTGCGAATTATATCTTTACGGAAGGCAAGCGGTTGGAGCGGCTTTCTCTGAAGATGCTGGATATCTTTTCTATGAATCATAAAGAAATTCCTTTTTCTCTGGTTTCACCTGCTCATATTATTGAGAATATGGTTGAGGATTTACAGCCGGTTTACAGTAAGGCAGGTATCCGGCTGAGCTGTGAATGTGAAGAAGGAACCTGTATGCTGGAGCCGGATTTGTTCCGTTCGCTGTTGTTGAATCTTGTAGATAACAGCAGAAAGGCTATTAAAGGAGAGGGAGCAATCCAAATCACCTGTACCATGCAGCGGGAGGGCTGCCGCATTGGGGTAGCTGATAACGGCGAGGGAATTCCGGAAGCTGCCTTAAAGCATTTGACAGAGGCATTCTACCGGGTGGACAAGGCACGTTCCCGAAAGCAGGGGGGGGCCGGTCTGGGACTGACCCTCTGTGCCAAAATCGTTGAAATTCATCATGGAACCATGACATTCCGGACCAATGGAGGACAAGGACTTCAGGTTATGATAGAGTTGCAGGGAGGAAGCGGGAAATGAAGCACAGAATAAAAATTATCTATAGTATAATTACCATAGGAATTCTGCTGTCCGGTTTTTTACTGCCCAGGTGGATTCTGCGTATACAGGATCAGAGACAGGCAGCAAGAGTGGATCGTTATGAATTAAACAGCATTACTTTAAATGTGACAAATCAGTTATTTGAAAAGCTTTCTGCTGTAAAATCAGGAGTTTTTGTGAAAAGCAGTTCTCAAATGGATGTACGGATGAGTGAAGAAGAAGTATATCAGCAGATGGTTGCAGCGAATCAAATATTCGGTGCATGTGCTATAGATGTGGATACCCTTCAGGAATCGAGCTTCATACAAGGACTGGTAATTGATGAAGAAAAGGGGATTTCTTTTATTATCTGGCATGGACATTTGGAAGACCAGTATTGTACAATTGACATGTTTATTGATGATGCAACAGGAAAAATGCTGGGAATTACTACAGTGATTTTTGATTATTCGGATGCTGATGATCGTTTCACAGGATATAATCTGGAGGAACTGCAGGAGCAGCTGAAAACTTACTATGAGCTTGCGGATGTGCTGCCTGGGGAAAACGGGTATGTGGATGTTGATGGATTAGCCGATGTATATGGGCTGACTCCGGAAGAAATAGAGCGAGTAATAGTAGAGACGCATGGTAATGTTTCCGTTATAGGAGATATGAATCGGAGAATAAAATTGACCTTCCGATTGGTCAATGAGATGGAAGAAGATTATGATTTGGAATTGTATATAGGTGATGAGGTATATAGTGTTAATT
>JAIECC010000321.1 GCA_029068665.1 Lachnospiraceae bacterium | reverse complement strand
CATCTATATCGTATGCCTCCAAATCATCCACCCCTTCCGGCGGCGTGTGGTCGATGATATACTCGTTCTGAACTCCCTGACTCTTATTCCCGGCATAATCATAGGCAAATGCCCGTATATAGATACTGCCCTCCGGAAGCCCGCTGGTATCCATTTGACAGGAAAATGTGTAGGTTGTTCTCTTTGTTTCCGCCTGCTGTTCAGCAATTGGCAGCCACTGCTCTTTATCCAGTGAATATTCCAGTTGAACGGATTGAACCGCATTATTATCCGTTACCATTACCGTCAGGGGAATTTTATCTCCTACATAGGTGGGTGCAGGGCGCAAAGCTGTAATGCGCGGTATTTCAGTATCCTCCATTGTTGTTACCGTAACCGGCTCCGATGGGATTCCATACTCAGAGCCTCCGTATACGCTGGAATACTTATATGGCTGTATTCTTATAGTATAATCCTGATTCGCCGGCAGACCAGTAATCGTCGCATAGGTCTTATTACGTACATACTGGTTTCGAACGAAGGTATCACCTTCTAATATCTGGACTTCATAGTTTACATCTGCAGACTCTGACATGGTCCACTCCAGGGAAATGGATGTGCTTTTCCCGGTCCGGTTCGTAATGACCGGTGCCTCGATTCCCTGACAATTAATATGATATTCCTCTGTCTCCTCCGTGGTATTCCCACTGATATCCGTAATGACAAAGCGAAACACATATGTTCCCCGAAGCAGGCTGGTAGGAATGGTTCCAGATCCCCCTTTGTCTTTTTCTGTCTTGAAGGAATAGCTTCGATACGGAAGCTCCTCCCATTCCTCCGTTCCCTTAAGTGCATAAAATATAGTCAAACTCTCTATCCCGCAATTATCTTTTGCTGTGATAGAGAATCCCGTATCCCGATTTATTACGTTTCCTTCATAGACCTGAAATACATCCCATTCCACAAGCACTGGCGATTCCGTATCCTGAGTGGTACGAATGGATTTCACGGTATAGCTTGTACCTTCCTGGTCATCCTTTATTATCAGATTCGATACAGCAGATAGAGACTGCCGCTCTTCTTCTCCATTAAGAATCACTTGAAATTCCGGGCCAAATTCAAGGGTTATTTCAGGAGACTCATTTATTCTGATTTCTACAAAATCTCCGGCTAATTCCAGAATGCCCTCTTGGAACAGGAGTGCTCCCTCCAAAGAATTATTAAAACTAAAATCATCTGATATCTGAAGCTTATCACAGTCATGTGTCAGTGCTATTCTTTGATCGGCATTCATATCGGTAATCATAACATCACCCTGACAACAAAGCGTTTTACCATAAAACAAAAGCTGTCCCCCGTCTATTTCTATATTGCCTTCTACTACAAGATCACCATCTAATATCACATTGGCATCGTCCCGTAACTGCAGATTACCTTCTATGGTCAGCGTGTGTCCATTTAACTGAATGGAATCATATACCTCTAAATCGCCTTTTACCGTAACATCCCGAGTCAGATAACAGCTTTCCTCCAATACGGTATCTTCGAAAACAACACCGGTTTTCACCCTCCATTCTTTCCCTGTCAACGCAGGAATATCTGTGACTTCCTCTGTATGCTCTTCGTCTTCCTCCATGATACTGCCAGCAGCGTAGATATACATACCATTTGATGCCAGGCATTGTATGACAATCACAAGTGTCATAATGAGTGAAAAAGCCCTATAAATTCCTCTTTGAACCCTCATGTTCTTCTCCTGTGTGTTCATTCCTCTTTTGTAATTTCTCCGGCTTTTTCCCCCGATTCCTGTATCCGGCTTTTTCTGATTTTCCGTATTGCACCGCCTGCCAGCAGGACAATCAAAAAGATTATTATAATCCATCCTGCATTCCACATGACTGCTGCTCCCGGTGCAAAACGATGTTCTCTTATCTCCCAGCCCATTGCAGTATTTTCCAATCCCAGCCCACTGCCTGCTGCAGTATGAGTTCTGTTCTCATTTATCCGGTCATTTTCTCTGCCAGGCGGATTTCCTCCCTGCACTTCACTCTCACAATCTGCTCCTTTTATCATATTAGATTCCCCGGTTTCCGTATTTGCCGTACCTTTTGACACGATGGTTTCAAGCAGATTTCCATTCTTATCATACTGATATATAATAGTTGTTCCGTCCGGATAGGTTTCCTTAATAATCCTGTTTAATTCATCATATTCATACTTTATATCACCGGTCATCTCTTCTTCCGACTTTATAGCAGTAAATCCGACAGCTGTACCACAACATATCAGTAATACAACTACACACAGCAGCCTTTTTCTCATAAGCTCCCCCTGCAATTCTTTCCTAACAAATCAACACATTTTTCCTATTTAACATTGCTTTATCCACACAAAAAACGCATAAAACCCCAAGCATATAATCTAGGGGTTCTATGCGTATCTTACAGTATGAGTAATAGAACCTGAATATTCCTATTCTGTTCTTACTTTTTATTTTTCAATATCTTCTACACCAAAAATTATATCAAAGATATAACTGCATTACAATATGTATTATTCATATCCCTCTGTAACCGATGTAATCCGATCGATAACACACCAGACAATACGAAGTGCTGCAAGCAGTATGGCGATGGGTATCAACAATACACAGACGATTACACAGCCCCACTTCGGAGATTGTACATTATGATTCTTTAAATCTGATTTCTCTTTCATTCCTATCACCTGATACCCTTTCTATATTCCGAAAATCATCGTTTACTGTGGAACTTCTAATTCCGGCTTACTATCTTATAGTATGCTTTTGCCGTTATAGAATAGATAATTCCATACAGAACAGCAAATATCAGGAAGCATCCTAAGGCACACAGTACAAAAAGCCCTGTATTAAAGAATCCAAATAGTCTCAGCATTCTGGTAATGACCGGAAGTGCAAAGCCTACATGCACACCTGCCATAAGCAACGGCAGAAAGAATACGGTCAGAATCTGAGAGTGGATAGACTGCTTAACTTCTCTATGGCTCATACCTACCTTCTGCATGATTTCGTACCGCTCCTTATCCTCATAGCCTTCCGAAATCTGCTTATAATATATAACTAAAATAGCTGCCATGGTAAATAATACGCTTAAGAACAAGCCCAGAAAGAACAGACTGCCATGCAGGCTGAGAAAGTCCCTCCTTGCATTCTCATGGGTATATATAACCACATCCCAGTCTCTTGCTAAAAATTCATCCCGTATTTGAACAAAAGCCGCATTCTGAGACTCTGTCGGACCAATAAGATCATAACCATAATAGGTCTTAAAATAGAAGTTTACATCTCCATAATCCTCATACATCCATTGGATTCCCTTCACAATCTCCTGTGCATCCCTGACAATCAGATAATAGGTAGTAAAGACATGATCGTCTTCAATATTCCATAACTCGTTTAGCTGTTCTTTAATAGTATAGGTATTGCCAAACACTGTCAGCGTATCATAAAAATACTTTTTTTGTGGTGTATACATCAATATTTCGTCTTCTTGCAAGATAATATCTGTTCCAAGAATACGGTTGTAATCTGACAATGGAATCATCACCAAATATTTCACATCATTATAATTGCTAAATTCCTCCCGGTCTGTATTGAAAGCAGAGTTCTTCTGAATAGCAGCAACTTCAAAATAAGAATACCAGATAGCAGTTTCAATCTCCATGTGTTGATCATTAATTCCCTGATTGACTACCTCCATTAGTTCTGGTGCTGCTTCCATTTGTCCATATTCGGTAATAGAAAAATCATTGGGATACCTTCTATGAATAATATCCTCTTCCCCTATAACCAGAGATGTGGTAGAACACAGCATAACTAGCACCATGGTCGACAGGATGCAGATATTGGCAAGACCCACTGCATTCCGTTTCATACGATACAGCATACTGGATACAGAAATAAAATGCCGGGCCTTATAATAATAATTCTTGTTCTTACGCAGCACCTTCAGAAATGCAATACTGCCTGCAAAAAATAAGAAATAGGTTCCTGCAATTACTAGTAATACTGCAAAAAAGAAGAAAAGAAATGCATCCAGCGGGTTCTTCAGACAGATAGATAATGTATAAGCCCCTGCCAGACAACAGATACCTAATATTGCCATGATCCATTTCGTTTTCGGTTCCTGCTCTCCTACCGCGCCTCCCCGCAGCAAATCAATGGGATTTGCCCTGGATACCTGCCATATGGAATTCAGAAAAATCAGGATAAAGATAATACCAAATAAAATACAGGATACAACAAGGGCCTTGCCATACACATGGAATCCCAACGTGATTTCAACATCCAAAAGCTTTACTAAAAGCAGATACATACTCTTTTCCAGCAGAATCCCCAATAAAAGCCCTGCAATCAGGCTGATTGCAGCAATATACAGGGACTCGAAAGCCATTACCTTTCGAATATGCCGTTTTTCCATTCCAAGAATATTCCAAAGACCGATTTCTTTTTTCCGGCGCTTCATTAAAAAACTATTAGTATAAAACAAAAACACAACAGAGAATATCCCTACAATATAACGTCCGAATTCCATCATTCCCTGCATCTGCTGACCGCCACGAATATTGAGCATATCCTCATTTATAGATAAAGAATGTATAATATAATACATGGCAATGGTAATAATACAGGTAATAAGATACGGAATATAAGTACGGCCATTCTTCCTGATATTATTGATGGCAAGCCTTGGATAAAATCTTTTATTCATGCTTATCACCACCTGTCGTAATCAAGGTAAGGGTGTCAGAAATCTTCTGATACATTTCTTCTGTAGTATGATCTCCACGATATATCTGGTGAAATACCATTCCATCCTTAATGAACAGTACACGGCCCGCATGGCTGGCAGCCTTGGTTGAATGGGTCACCATCAAAATCGTCTGCCCTTCTGCATTTACCTCATTAAACAAACGAAGCAGGCTGTCTGCTGCCCTGGAATCCAAGGCACCGGTAGGCTCGTCTGCAAGAATCAGCTTCGGTCCGGTAATCAATGCCCGTGCTACAGCTGCCCGCTGCTTCTGTCCTCCGGATACTTCATAAGGATATTTGCCAAGAAGTGTTTCAATGCCTAACTTCTTTGCAAGAAACGTAAGCTTACTATTCATTTCACTATAGCTTTTTCCTGCCAGTACTAAAGGCAGGAATATATTATCCTGCAGTGTAAAAGTATCCAACAGATTAAAATCCTGAAATACAAATCCCAGATTATCCCGCCGGAATGCAGATATCTCCTTTTCCTTTACCTTGCCAAGACTCTTCCCGTCTAATATAACCTCTCCGTCCGTAGGCTTATCAAGTGCTGCTAATATATTCAATAATGTGGTTTTTCCGGAACCGGACTCACCCATAATTGCCACATATTCCCCTTGTTCTACTGAAAAGCAGACATCACTCAATGCCTGAACCTGATTTCCGCCGAACCGGGTCGTATAAATCTTTTTCAGATTCTTTACCTCTAGTATTGCCATTTCCATGACCTCCTTTTCCTTTTACATGCTCAGTATAAGAAATGGTTTTGGCATACACCATCGAATCATGTGACATTTTAATTCTCTCATGTGACATTTTTGTAAGGTAACAGAATTATTCCCTGATATCCAATTCTTCTTTTTGGAGAAACAGATGAAACACAGTTCCCTTTCCCACTTCCGATTCCACCTGAAGGTCATGAGATAATTGGTCTGCCGTCCGCTTGCAAAGATATAATCCAAGTCCGGTTGCCTTTTTGTCTCGTCTTCCATTATATCCGGTAAACCCTTTATCAAAGATACGGGGCAGATCCTCCGGGGCAATCCCGATACCGGTATCCCGAATGGATAATACCTCATTTTCATCTACGGTAATTGTAATACAACCCTTTGCCGTATATTTTATTGCATTGGACATGAGCTGTTCCAGCAGAAAAGTCAGCCACTTTTCATCTGTTAATACAACTGCATTGGTTCCTTCGTATTCTATCTTAATTCCCTTTCGCACAAACTGCGAAGCAAATTTACGAATTACAGACCGGACAATATCATCTAACGGATACTGTTGAAATACAAAATCCGATGTAGTGCTTTCCAGTCGAAAATAACTAAGCACCATCTCTGTATATTGTTCAATCCGAAATAATTCTGACAACAACTCCCGATTCTCATCCGTATCTTCACTTTGCAGAAGCAGCCACATGGCTCCAATAGGTGCCTTAATCTGATGAACCCAGGTTGTATAGAAATCTATACTTTCCCTCCGCTCTGACTGCCATTGAGCTACTTCTTCACTACGAATACCCCTCAGCTCCTTTATAATATCCTGATAATCCTGCTCAATGAAATTTTCCGGCAAGGGCAGTTCATCCAGTAATAAAACAACCTGATCCTGAATTTCCTGAAGCTGTTGGTGCTTTTTATAAAACGAATGAAAATTAATACTTAATATAATAACTGCTATGACAGTGCACAAGCCTCCTGCATAGATAACTGCCTCCGCCTGTAGATCATACAGCATAAAAATCCCGGCAAAAATGCAGATGAATACCAGAAATACAAACGCATTAAAACGATATTGCCATATATAATTCTTAAGCATCTTCCAAAATCTCTTCATGATAATCCCTGCCTTTTATAAACCGAATGTCTCTTCATGACAATAAAAATTAATCAATGATATATCCACTTCCAACCTTTGTTTTAATGAAATCCACCAATCCGATTCCCTCTAATTTCTTTCGCAAACGAGTCATATTAACTGTCAGAGTATTTTCCTCTACATAGCTGTCAATTTCCCAAAGTCTTGTCATTAAAGTTTCCCGGCTGACTACCTTTCCCTTATTTTCCATTAAGGTTTGCAGCATCCGGAATTCATTTCGGGTCAATTCCAGTCTGTGCTCTCCATATACTAATGTAGTATCATTTAGATTCAGAATGGCATCCTTATGCTCCAACACCGGAATCTTTCCTGCCAAATCATAGGTTCTTCGCAAAACAGCCTGTATCTTTGCCATTAGTACATTGACATCAAAGGGTTTGGCAATAAAATCATCTCCCCCCATATTCATCGCCATAACAATATTCATGTTATCGGAGGCAGAAGAAATAAATACTACCGGTACATTGGATATTTTTCGAAGTTCACTGCACCAGTGATAGCCGTTATAAAAGGGAAGCATAATATCCAACAGTACCAAATGAGGATCAAACTCCGTAAACTCTGCTTTAATATTACGAAAGTCCTTTGCACAGCAGACCTCATGTCCCCAGCTTTCCAGCTGTATCTTCATGGCATTTGCCATAGCCTCGTCATCTTCAATTATAAAAATCTTATACACAGCAACTCACCTTACTTTTTATTATGTTGACTTATTCTTTTTGTATGATAACGAAAGGATGATTCCTGTGTCAATGCTTTCTTTTCACCTGATACTGATTGGGTCCGATGGAGAGTCGGTCACCATCCTTTACCTTTATCGGTTCTCCCGCCTTAAGCCGAACACCATTAATGCAGGTACCATTCGTAGAAGCCAGATCCTCTGCATATAAATCCTCACCGCTCTGAAACAGCATTACATGCCGGCGGCTGATACCTGCATTAGACACTACATAATCTACCTCTTCCGGCTTCCTCCCTAACACCGCCGGTAAATTATGTAATGCTATACCGGATACCTGCATTTGCATACTCTCTAATTCCCACAAGGCTGCTTCTACTTCCACTGCAATGGTCAATATACTGGTTTCCTCCGGTACAACCTCCTCCGGCATGGTCTCTTCCTGTAACATATCCCTGATTATAAGGGACGTACCGTCAACGTTTTTTCCTTCCCGGATTTCCGGAATCCCTTTTTGTTCACCACCTGTCCTTCTGCTTCTCATCATGCCATATAGGAATATAATCAGCAGAATCACCATAATAATAACAAGCTTTATATCCGTCTCCCGATGACTTAGGAATAAAAAGCGAATACCGAAGAAAAGTCCTAAAAGGAAAGCAGCCAGTGCCAGTCCACCATAGATATATCCTGCCATCTCCAGATTCTGTCTGGAAAAAAGCTTTATTTTTACCTCAGATTCACAAACCTCTTTATCCTCCAAATCACATAAAGTCTCTTCCCAATCTTGATTTGCAGCCCGGTTTTCCTCCTTCATCTGTACACCCGCCTCTCTGTCAGATGTTTCTTTTGTAAATCTCATAATATATCCTTTTAGTTCTTCCCACTCTGCATTCCCTTCCTGCAGCAACCGATACAGACCATATATAAATAATACAGCTTCTGAATCCTGATGTCTGGTCCGTTTCATACAGAACTCAACCAGAGATAAAAAGCCGGGATAAAATGCCCCGCCACTTTTGGGCAGATAACAAAAGCGAATCTGCCTTTTCCCCGGCTGATAATAAATCCATTCCGGCTGCAACAGTACACCCTCTATGGGCAACAGATATGCTTCCAATTCTTCATAGCACTCCCATAAAGAAGTAAACAGCACTTGCAGGATTTCTCCATCCATTTCTTTTCCCTGAAATATCTGTTGTATGGATGCCGCTCCGCTCATCTCATAGCTTATATTTACGACTCCATTTTTGCATTGGAATTCCAATGGGAGCAGTCTGCTGCCCTCATACCGCATCAGCATATTCATTTCAAAGCTGTCCATATCTGCATCCGGGATATTTAATATCAGATACTGATGAAAGCCTTCATTCTGCTGCCATACCTCCAATAATCTGCCACCTCCTTAGATTTTCTTCCACCTGAGATACCCGTACTGTCTGTGTTATACTGCCTGAAATATTGTAGCCTTGTACAAATCCTATATTCACATTCCGGGAAAAGGTTTTTCTGTCTCCCTGCATAGACAAAGCAGTTTCAGAGGTAATCCAGTTTGTATTCTCTGATTCCGCACTATAATACATAAGTTCAGAATGAATATATGCCTGCCGGAGTACACCCAGAAGCATCGTAATAAACAGCACCATCATCATAAGCAGTATTGGCATAATTAAAGTCACTTCAATAATTGCACTTCCCCGATTATCTTTCATCCTTATCATCCTCCATTTTCCGTTTCTTTTACACGAACAAGCTTCTCATTCTCAATTTCCTCCACAACGGGAACAGGGTGCATACCCGTTAACCTCACTGAACCTCACTCTTCTCACCGTTCGCTTTAATCCACTGCATTGGGCAGACGTATGATAGCATTCACCGGTTTCCGTAATATAATAAAGCCCTGTGGGTTCACTCCCACAGAATGCACAAGGAAGCAGCTTCCCATAAGATAAATCCAATGCTGCCTTGGTAACCGGCACAATTGTTAATTTCAAATGACTACAGGATCTGGATGTATGATATACGGTACTATATTCTGCAATATACACATACCGCTCTTCATCAGAATTTTTCTTATCTTCCTGATATCCGGTATAAGCCTTCTGGCGAACCTGTACACAGACAGGCATGGACAGCTTTGATAACAAGGGTACCGGAATGCAAATCCGATAATGAATCTGAATACAGATAAACCCTTCTTCATCCAGTATTTCAGGTCCGGTTATCCAAAGACCATGGGTTCCTCCAACCACATATTTCTCTACCCGGCTTGTATCTTCCAGATAAGAACGGAGCTTAACATTTGCGGCTCCAATCCCGATTATCTGTGTTCCAAGTCCGTCAGCCTTACCGTATTCCTCTGCCAGATAAGCATACTCTGCCAGATATCCTGCTGTATTCATCGCCGCCTGGTATACCTGATTTTCCAGGATGTAAATCTGTCCCATGGAATAAAAAGCCCAAAATGCAAATAGCATAATGGGCATAATGCATATAGCCTCAATGGACGCTGATCCTGCATTGTTCCATTTTCTTCGGAAGGTGCTTTGAACTGCATACTTATTACTATAGGGGGCTTTTCGGATAGGATCTATATAGAACGTAAAACCGGGTAGGAAGACCGCTAGAAAGTTGAACATTTGAGTTTTGATTGGAGTCTTGGTTCCGCGAGCGACGGATTTTTTATTTTTTTGCATTTGTTTCCTTCTTCCATATGCTTGAAAAAGTTTCCGGAAACCGGTTTTCATTTTCTTATCAATCATATTCCAAAAATATAATAAATAAGTATGCATTTCATAACACCTCCCTTTTCAGCACTATACCGGAACACTTAGGGTAAATAACTGCCGGTTCCTTCCAAAAACCACGTATTTCTGCCTTCGCTTATTTCTGCCTGCAATCGGAATTCATATATGCAGTTTTTCATTTTGAATCCGGGGATTCCTTCCTGAATATTGAACTGCATCACATCCAGCATCCGATTGTACTTTTGACTTTGCTCCGGCATGATTGCAAGCAATACTGCCAGATACTCTTCATAATTCATACCCTTACTCTGCTCACAGCCGGAAGCATCTTTTGATACTAGATTCTGCATTCCGCTTAAGGATAACTTCCATGTATCCTTATCCTTTACCAAAGGTACGGTTTCTCCCAGAAGCAGACACCGGACATCCAGCAGACTTTCAGCATAAGCCCAACAGGCAAGAAATACATAGGAAACCGGTTCTGCTGCTCCTTCCAGTCCAACCGGAGCCAAAATTAATGTAGCCAGCAACATCGCTGCTTCCTTCATCTCATCATTACTAAAAGCATATAAAACGTTGGGTACAAAACGAATCAGGCTTAATTCCTCTGCTATCTTTGTCAGATTCTCATAATCCGATGCCTGTCCTGCCAGCAGATACTCTATCTCACATGCCAGTGCATGATATTCTGATTCTGCCTCCTCTCTCGAATCAGTACCAAAATGCTGAAAGGAATCCAGGGCATAGGCAATTCCATATAGTTCCTCTGTGGCAGTAGGAAGATGGTTTAAGGATTCCTGAAAGCGGTCTTCAGAAAGCATTCTGGTTATATCCATGATATTCTGTATATTCCTGTCACTACTTTTTCCACTGCCCTGATTATTCCCAGTGCCCTTTGAGGAAGTCGGATTTTGTAAAGCAACCGTTTCCTTTGAAATGGAGCCCGCCTGTTCCGGTATTACGATTTGGAGAATATCTGATTTACTCCATTCACTTATAATATTTTGTGGATTCTCAAGTACCCCCTGTTCCGTCAGCTTTAATCCTGCCAATTCCTCAAAGGTTACATTCTCCATATCTCCCATTCCCTGAGATGCCAGGATATCCTCTACTCCCAGAAGCCGGAGGCTCTCCGATGTAGGATTCTCTAATGTTTCCATAGAAAAATCCGAATCTTCCCCCAGGCTTTCCAATCCATCCAGTTCCGCAGAGAGCCCTTTCTTTTCTGAACAGGAATTAGAGTCTTCCGCTTTATGAAATACTGTTTCCAATACTTCAAGGGGCAGCTTTAGCTTCATATACTCCGCTATCTGCTGTTTCAATGGCATTAAATCATTATCCGTCAGTCCTTTCGTGTCAGATAACAATACCTCTTCCACATTAAAACGATACATACCCTTATCCGGATTTAGATTGTATTCCAGAAATTCGATTGCCCGTTCCTCCAGGTATCCTTCTCCTCTTCCATAATAGGTCTGATCCAGTGCAAGGATGTGATACCGCCGGAATAAATCCGGCTGGTAATCACCCTTAATGCTGTCTGTGGCTGCAGCAACAGCCTGATTACACTTTGCCCGGCCCTCACTGATTTGAATCCCCTGTAATACCGTCAATACCAGCATTAAAAATACGCAGAGCATGGCACAAACATAGATGGATATCTGACCCTTATTCTTTTTCTTCATCTACTGCCCTCCATTCATAGTACAATCTGCACAGTTCTTTGGAATTCATTTCATTACTTATAAACCGTAGACGCATCTTTATTAATTGCCTTCCATATCTTATTTACCAATTGGGTAATCTGCTTTTGAAAAATAATTACCATGGCAATCAGCACAACAATAATCAATAATACCTCTACAACTCCCATTCCATCCTCGGAATGCTCTCCAATTAAAAAATCCTTTATTGCTTCCATTGGGTTTTCCTCCTTTTTATGTATTTTCATCTTAAAATTGCAAAGCTCATCACTGCCGGACATACAATAATGAGCATAGAAATAACCATTAAAATAATCATGGGAACCAAAAGCTTTGTTCCTGCCTCTTCGCCCATCCGCTTTGCCCGCTCTTTCCTTCGCTCAAAAGCTTCATGTTCTTCCTCCTCCAGCAAAAGGATAACACCAGCCACACCCTTTCGAATCTGCTGTGTCAGCAAAGAAGTCAGCTTTAAGTATGGAAGCAGACCGATACGCTTTCCAAGATTCATATATGCCTGTTCCTGCGTAACACCGGAATGCATCTCATTCCACATAACCATTAATTCTTCATACAAAGGATGCTCTTTTCTCTCTGCCATTTCATATTGATACAGAACCCGCTCAAATGCTCCCTTTATGGTCGCACCGGCTTCCAGGTATAGTACAAGCTGATTTACTAAATAGGGATATTCCCTTAACAATTCCCGGTTCTGCTGCTTTAGCTGCAGCTGCAGATTTTCCTTTTGCCGAAACCACAGCATACCGCCGGATACAATACCCAAAATCAATATGAGCCATGGAACCAAGCCTTGATTACGTTCTTCCATAAGATGCACTCCCTGAATATCTGAGGGAATAACCACTTCTTTCTCATATCTGGCATCCTGAATCAGTGCTTCTACACGTTCCTGTAACCTTCGCTGTTCTTCCTCCATATCAGTTAACTGTCTGGGCCGTACTACTACTTCATATTCTCTACTCTCTTTCATTTCTCCATAGCTTAATTCCAATTGAAGTACCACTATCTGCGATTCCTTCAGCCCCTGATTATTTATCACACCCCTTTCATCTATTACTTCATAATCATCGCTGCTCCAGGAAACCTTAAGTCCGCTGTCCGGAATACTAGTCTCCAGCTTCATATCAACCAGAATATTATCAAGGCTTTCATTATCACCCAGCATCCTGTTCTCCAAATATGCAAAGCCTTCCTGAAACTGTTCCGCTAATTCCTCCGGTCTGTACTGTACCGGTTCCAGCGTTATCGTCAGTTGAGCTGTTGTCTTCTCCTGATTCTCATAGCTTACAATATACTGAACCTCGTCGCCTCCATAATCATCCCTGACAAAATGTAACTGCCCGGTATCCTGCTTTTGATACATTCCCCAAAGTAAGCCGCTTAAGCTTCCGCTTATCAGCAAAACCCAGATAGTCTTATTCAATAAGTCTATATAATACGCATCTACCCGTTCCTCTGTCTGCAGGGCATTTCCTTTATACAGCCTTGTCATACTTCTTCGTATCTGCTCTGGCCGTATAACCCTGTATTTTCTTAGCTGTTGATAAAGCTTTCCGGCTAAAAACATCATCTACACCTCAATTCCTACAATCCGGCTTCCCCAATAGGCAGCAATACCGGTTCCAATGATATAGAATGTCATTACTATGATTCCCAACCAGTTATGGTACATGCTGTCAAGATAACCGTTATTTGTAACCTTCAAATACAACAGCATAAGAATCGGCATGCCGCACATGATGCGCTGCTCCATCTGCTTACCGGATAATATGGTCTGTATTTCCTGTTCCACTTCAATTTTTTCTGCAATAATACTTGCAATTTTATCCATCATGTGTACCAAATTGCCGCCACTTCGCTTTGCAGTACTTAGTACCTCGGCAAAGCTTTGGATTTCTTCCAACCCTGTTCGTTCTGCAAAAGCATCCACTGCCTTTTCGATTGGAACATTCAAGTGCAGCTGAGATGCAATTATATCCAATTCATGAAGAATTACACTTCCCTGAGGATAAAGCAGGCTCATATCCTTCCTTGCCCCAAGCCAGGCATTCTCAACCGAATATCCAGTCTTCAAATTCGCAGACAAGGTATACAATAATTCCTTAAATTCCGACAACATCTGCCTTTGGTTCCGCTTTTCCTTCCATCTGCCATAAAAACGGCAGAACATCACGCAGGCAGGAGATAAACACACTCCACCGATCCAGGTATCATAAAACAGATAGCCAATTATCATGCAGATGAGTATTCCGATCAAGGCTGCTAACAATGTTTCAATTTTCATATAAGGCTTTATATGCTTCCAGATATCCGGTTTGCTTAAGTTTTTCCTCATGTATAATTCCCTCCAGCCTTTTCCATTTCACTTCTTTTCTTTCCTCTGTGGCAGCTATGGATTTTTCCGCCCCCTGATATTGATACAAAGAATGAAGTAGAATTTCTCCTTCCTGAATTCCCGTCACTTCAGCCACCTCTAACAGTCTGCGGCTGCCATCCGGCTGCCTTCCGATATGTATAATCACATCAATGGCAGATGCAATCTGCTGCCGAATGGCTCTTAAGGGCATATCAATCCCCATCAGTACCATGGTTTCCAGCCGATACAGAATGTCCCTTGCAGAATTTGCATGTCCGGTTGACAAAGAACCACTATGCCCGGTGTTCATTGCCTGCAGCATATCCAATGCCTCTTCTCCCCGTACCTCACCAACCACGATTCGATCCGGCCGCATCCGCAAAGCACTTCGGATTAATTCTTTCATTGGTATGGCGTTCTCTCCTTCCACATTGGCATTTCGAACTTCTAACCCCACCAGATTCGGAATTTTCCGAAGCTGTAATTCAGCAGAATCTTCAATTGTAATAATTCGTTCTTCCTTGGAAATTGTATTTGCCAGTGCATTTAAGAAAGTGGTCTTACCGGAACCGGTACCACCGGAAATCATGATATTATACTTACTCCTTACCAGTATCTGCAGTACATCTGCAATCTCTTTTGACAGCATATTCATTGCAACCAGCTCTTCCATTCCATATGTCTCTTTGGGGAATCTCCGTATCGTCATTACTGCCCCGTTCAATGCAATGGGCGGCAGTACAACATTCACTCTGGAGCCGTCCTCCAGCCTTGCATCTACAATCGGTGAGCTTTCATTGACAATCCGGTTGCATCTTGCAACAATCTTCTGAATAATGTCCATATATTTTTCTTCCGAAGAGAATCCCTGTCCCCAGGCTTCCATTCTTCCGTTTCGCTCGATGAAAATCCTTTCATAGCCATTGATCATAATCTCTGTGATATCCTCCTGCTTCAGAATTTCCTCCAGACAATCATATCCCCGAATGGAATAAAATACCTGAGCCCGTATTTGAAGCTTCATCTGCAGGGGAATGTAATCTTGCTTTGATCGTCTTAAAATCTCTGCATCAATCATTGCTTCAATCTGCTCATCCGGAACTGCTTCCTTCCGATCCAGTTCTTCCCGAAGTACAGCTTCTATTTCCCTGCACACCTGCCCTGCTTCCATTCAATATTCATCTCCTCCTGTTTCACCTTCATAGGACATTCTTATAGAAGTTTTCCAAGGTAGTTAAACCACCTGTTTTCCTTTTTTGCTCCAGCATTCGAACTTTCTCTACACCTCCATTTTCCTTTTCCCATAAAATTGGATAGCATTTGTCGGAAAACAATTCCCACAATCCATACTGCTTTAGTCCCCGGCAAAATGCCCCTATCTTCTGCTTCGAATATTCGCTCTGAAAATAAGGCAGGTAAATCACATCAAATTCTGCCAGCAATTCCAAGCTGGTAAGGCTGGCTGAGCCGATATCAGCCACCAATAAATCATAAAACCCTTCTTTTCGAATGCAATCCAGAAACCATCGGAGTTCTTCTCTGTTCAGTTCCCGCAATTCCTGATAAGTCAGAGAACTGACTATGCTATCGTATTCCCGCTCTTCCACGGCCAGAGATTTTATTTTCATGGACAGATTTGCAATATGCTGTTTTATATAATAGAGCAAGGTCTCCATTCCATGATTTTCATCCTCCACTTCACCAAACTCCTCCATACCCATGTAGATGGATTTGCAATCGGGAAACTCTGTGTGGATTGTCTGTGCCTGACACAATGCATGAGCAAGCCTTGTCTTTCCACATCTTCCCAGAGGTGAATAAACTGCCATGCAAATACCCTTTCCTTCTCCATCCGTATAAATAGTCTGCTCACTTAAAATCCGAAGCATCCTGCGGCTGTAAGCCGGCGCAGAAGAATACTTGGAAATATAATTATCACCACTCCAACCTTCTTGCCCGAAAGCTTCCTCCTCCACAATCCAAAGTACAGGAATAGATGAGACTGAATCCAAAATCCTGTCTCCCTTCCACTTATTATTTATCACTATCAGGTCTCCCTGATGGGACTTAAGATAATCCATCAGTTGTTCTACATCTGTAAATGCCATAGCTAAAATTGGAATACTCTGATTACGATTCATATAATTCATCAGTGCTACAACAAATCCTTCCTCGCCATCACAAAGAAGCACCTTATAATTCTTCAACCATTGAACCACCTTTCTAACAGCCACCAGCCATAACCCAAGCATATTGCAATGGAAAAATGGATAGTATTTCCTGTATTACCTTGATCAAAACCACTATTATAGGGAACAATTTGTCTTGTCTGATAACAAGTATGAAAATAATTCCAGAATGACTTCATTCGATCCACCAGAATACGGCGGTATAACATCTGAATTGCTGCTAATATACCTCCGGCAATGAAGGAATAAAGAATAATGACCCATACCGGATGTCCAACAAATCCTCCAATCACCGAAAACAGCTTAATATCACCTGCACCCAGCATTCGAAGCTGGTGCAAAAGAAACAATACTACTATGGGCAGCCCGATACCTGCTGCTGACTCTAATACTCCATTCCACCTTCCACTGTAAAAGGACCAACTGATTCCCATCGTGAGACCAATTACAATAAGCAGATTTGGAATCTTATAGCTGCGCAGATCAAATATCACTGCCAAAATCATAATTCCTAAAATTACAAAATAAATTCGAACCTCCTTTCTGTGCTTCTTCCTTACTGCTCCTTAATAATACAATATTTATTTACAATTGTAAATAGTTATTTTATTAAATAAAAATTAAATTTACTTTTGAATAAATTTTTGTTTCCGGTCTATACTGTAAAAAAGGTGGTGGAATTTTATGACAAAAAAGAAGTTGCTGAAGCTTCGTCAGGAGCAGGAGCGTCAGGCACTGCTAAAAGAAATCGAAACAACCAAACGAGCCCATGCGGTTGCTCTGGCAAACCTGGAAAATATCACAGACCCGGATTTGATTGATTGCTATATTTATGAATTAAATGCCGTACAGGTGCGTTATAAGTTTTTACTGCGCCTCGCCAAGAAAAATAATGTAACGAACCTTCCATCTTCTCTGCTCCTGCCCAGTGAAACCCAGATATAAACAATATTCATACTTATTAATTCGAATATCTCTCCTGCCGGACTAATTATAAAAATCCCCCGGTCTGAATGCTGTAGGATAACACCCCTCAGTTCGGGGCTATTATCCTACAATACTCAGACCAGGGGATAATCAAGCTCTTATATAATATATCTCTTTAATTCTCTTCCTGACCCACATAGCGGTTCAGTGTTTCTACAACATCATTCAGATTGTACGGCTTTGCTATGTAATCATCCAGCTTTGCCTCCAGAATCCGTTCCTTATCTCCAAACATTGCTCTTGCCGTAACTGCAATGATTGGCAGACGCTTTAAGTTCTTTTCCTCTTCGATGTCCCGAATCAGCTGGGTTGCCGCCAGACCATCCATAATCGGCATCTGTACGTCAAACAACGCAGCATCATAAGTCTTCTGTTTAAATAATTCTACTGCCTTTTCACCATTTTCGGCAATATCATAGGAATAACCTGCCATGCCTAAAAGCTTACCGATTACCTGCTGATTAACCGGTTCATCCTCTGCCACCAGAATTCTTGCACGCTTATGACCGCTAATGGAAATAACCGCTGATTCCTCTTTCTTCTCGGTCTTTTGCTCGGATGCTTTTACAATCTTCAGCGGAATCTCTACAATAAAGGTACTACCGATATCTTCCTTACTCTGTACGGTGATATTACCGCCCATTAATTCCACAATCTGTTTGGTAATAACCAGTCCCAGACCCGAACCGCCGTACTTTCTGGTATCGGAACTGTCTACCTGACTGAAACGGATGAATAATTTGCTCTTATTTGCATCTGAGATACCAATTCCGGAATCCACAACTGCAATTCGAAGGGTGGTTTTATCCGGTTCATCCCCATCCATGGTGGCAACCTTAACCCGGACACCACCTTCCGAAGTAAACTTGATTGCATTGGATAACAGACAGTTCAGCACCTGCTTGATCCGCTCTCCGTCTCCCTTGACCATCTCCGGTATGGTACCACTAAAGCTGCAATCCAAAGTCAGATCTTTATTATTTGCCAGCGGAACCTGAGCTGCCACTGTCTCCTCGATTGCCGACTTCACATCAAATACTTCATAACGCAGATTATACTTACCGGCTTCCAGCTTACTGATATCCAGAATATCATTAATCAGCCGGAGCAGGGTATCTGCACAATTCTTGGCAGTTACCAGATTATCTCTGTAATCTGCCTGTAAATCATCCTCTGCCAGGGTAAGCTGAAGCATACCCAGAATACCATTGATTGGGGTGCGGATTTCATGAGACATGTTGGCAAGGAATTCTGCCTGGGTCTTATAGGCAATGTTGGCGTCATCCTTTGCCTTGCTCAGACTCATTTCCGTTTCCTTCTGCTCAGTAATATCGATGACTACCATGTTAATGTAATTTGCTTCCGACTTATACATAACGGTATTAAATACCTTATCCAGGTTCTCCATGGTTATCTCAACTGCCATCAGATCCCCTTCCCTTGTTCCGGAATTATCATATGCCCGGAACCAGGCATTTACACTTTGCAGCACATCCTGTCTGCAGTTACATAACAATTTATCCTGATAAGAGCCTGCTTCCAGACTTAAATACTCACAGAACCGCTCGTTGGCATCCACAATCTTATATTCTGGTACGTTGGTTCCCGGTGGAACTACAATTTCTGCCTGTGCAAATCCAATAGGCAGATTTAAGAACAGCTTCTTATATTTATCGCTTTTTACCGTGGATTCCTTATTAGCCTCTTCCCCTTCCCGAATCATCAAAAATGCAACTATAATTACCACAAGCAGTGAAATAGCAGAAAATACAATAGAAGTTCCCGAAAGTCCGCTTGCACTTTGTGAATTGGCTATCTTCGATATCATAATAATATCCAGTACCAAAATCACAAGGATCTCAATTGCAGATAAAATCAAAATACGTTTTTTTGATGTATTTAACTTAAAAATTGACTTCATCTCTACAACCCTTTACAATATTTTTTAACAACCCGTTACCACACTAATGTAATCTTCGCACAAAACCCTCACTTTGTCAATGGACATGGCTGAACTGTACGCCTATATTAAATCAGAATTACCCGCTGTCAGTTCCATCAGATACTGCATCAGCGGCTCCCGCAGTTCCTCCCGCTCCAGTGCCTGATTAATAGTTGCCTTCAAATATCCCAGTTTATCACCTACATCATACCAGCAGCCTTCGAATTCATAAGCATAAATGGACTGACTGATCATAATGCTGCGCAGTGCATCCGTTAACTGAATCTCTCCGTTTGCTCCCGGCTCCTGATTCTCCAAAATCTCGAATATTTCCGGAGTCAAAACATAACGTCCCACGATTGCCATATCACTTGGCGCCTGTTCCACAGCCGGCTTCTCTACCAGATCGGATAATTTCATCCTTCGCCCGGTGCTCTTCCCCATGGGTTCAATAATACCATATCGGTATACCTGCTCACGAGGCACCTCCTGTACGCCTACAATGGTAGCGCCTACCTGATTATATGCAGTTATTAATTGCTTGATTGCCGGCTCTCCTTCCTTATTCATGACGATATCATCCCCCAGCAATACTGCGAAGGGTTCTTCACCAATAAAGCTCTTGGCACACAGAATGGCATGACCCAGTCCCTTGGGCTCCTTTTGTCTTACATAATAAATATTTGCCATATCCGTCACTTCACAGATGGTCTGATATTCCTGCATCTTGTCGGCTTCCTTTAACCGCTCCTCCAGCTCATAGGACCGGTCAAAATGGTTCTCCATGCAATGCTTATTGGAGTTGGTAATAACCAGTATTTCTTCAATTCCACTATTGGCAGCCTCTTCAATAATATACTGAATGGTCGGCACATCCACAATAGGAAGCATTTCCTTTGGAATTGCCTTCGTTGCCGGTAAAAACCGGGTTCCCAGACCGGCTGCCGGAATCACTGCTTTCCTAATATTTCGTTTCATCAGATTCACTCCCTTCCGTATCTATTACTATATCCGTTCTTTCTCCTTCTGATTCCTTTTCTTCTCCTGTCTGAAGCTGCTCTGCCGGCTGCCGCCTCCGGTATCCGGCCGTCAGCATCCAGAATATAACAAATAATAATAAAGATATCAGACTAATCAACAAGCCTAAGTAGAAGCCCTCTGAGGCATAGCTAAGCTCAAGGGTATGGCTGCCTTCCGGTAATTCTACCGCCATAAATGCATTCAATACCGCTCCTGTCTCTACTTCCTTTCCGTCAAGGAGTACGCTCCAGCCTTCATCATAAGGAATAGACAGAAACAATAAAGAATCTCGGTCCGTCGTTACCGTGCCCTTAAAGTATCCATCCCGGTATTCACTTACCTGAAGGGTCTGCCTTTGAAGCTCCTCATACACCTTGTTCCATACTTCCTGCTGAAACTGTGCCGAATGTATGGTAATCACGCCACTGTCTGTACCATTATCATTGAAGGTACATTCCAGCATGACAGTCTGCCCTTTTGTTAAGCATCCCACATGAAATGCCTGACTCTGATATCGATCATCCGCAATCTGCTCATCATCCAGAAATACCTTGATCTGTTTTACATTTCCTCCGGAAATATCCAGATATAAATCCATGTTGTCTTCTATGGTAAAGCTGACTTGAAC
>JAIECC010000320.1 GCA_029068665.1 Lachnospiraceae bacterium | reverse complement strand
GACTATGATACATAAAAGTAATGGAGGCTGAATATGTCAGTTCAAGATTATTTAGAAGCAATGAAGTTGGGACGGAAAGAATATCGCAGTCGGATTAATAAAGGACAGTATCCTTATTTGCCGGTACTGGATGAGATCTTGTCCCACGTAGAAATAGAAAAAGAAGTGAACTTAGATCTGGTGCAGGTACCCTTAAAGCTGGTGATTGGAACCAGCACCCGGGCAAGAACCAATGCCTTTGCCGACAACTTTATGCCCATACTGGACTGGGGCTCGGAATTTGGTGCCAAGTGGGCATCCCTTTATGACAGTCAGATGGAGGAAGGGATTCGGGAGCCCATCAAAGCCTATGAATATATGAACCGTTACTATGTGGTAGAGGGAAATAAGCGGGTCAGTGTACTGAAATACTGTGATGCAGTTACCGTACCGGCGATGGTGACCCGGAAGGTTCCCAAACGGACCGAAGAATTAGAGAATAAGATTTATTATGAATTCATGGACTTTAATAAGGTGTCCGGCGTGAATAATATCTGGTTTTCCAAAGAAGGAAGCTTTCCAAAGCTGTTGGAGGTTCTTGGTTACGAACCGGTACACGAATGGACGGAGGATGAGAGAAAGGACTTTTCTTCCTGTTATCTGGCATTTTCCAATGCCTATAAGCAAAAGGGTGGAAAGAAGCTTCCCATTACTACCGGAGATGCCTTTCTGGCCTTTCTGGAAATATATGGGTATGCAGAAGCCAGGGAAATGACCTCCGGAGAATTGGCGGACGGTATTGTGAAGATATGGAAGGAATTCCGTATTCTGTGCAGTGATGAAGTGGTAGAGCTGCGTATGGACCCTGTAGATACCAGTAAGAAGAATGTACTGAACTATCTGCTTCCTGCCAACGCCAAGAAGCTGAAGGTTTCCTTTGTATACGATAAGTCGCCGAGTAACTCGGACTGGAATTACGGACATGAGCTGGGCAGAAAGTACATACAGGAATTATTCTCCAATCAGATTGAAACCGAGGCGGTTGAGAATGTGACACCGGATGGAAATGCGGCAACTGTACTACAGGAGTTGATTGAGGGCGGCAGTAATATTATATTTACCACTACATCCCAGTTAATACCACCAAGTCTGAAGGCAGCAGTGGAGCATCCAGAGGTCAAGATATTGAACTGTTCTCTGAATACCAACCATCAGTATATCCGGACTTATTATGCCCGTATGTACGAGGGAAAGTTTTTGACCGGTGTGATTGCCGGTTCCCTGACGGAGAATAATCGAATCGGCTATGTGGCAGATTATCCGATTTATGGAATCACTGCGAACATTAACGCTTTTGCCTTGGGTGCGAAATTCGTGAATCCAAGAGCTAAGGTATATCTGGAATGGTCCACCCTGAAGGACCATGATCCGTATAAGACCTTTTGGGAACAGCAGATATCCTATGTATCCAATCAGGATATGATAACACCGGAGAATGCCTCTCGTCAGTTCGGCTTATACAATATTAACAATGATGAAATTACCAATCTGGTTATGCCGATATGGAACTGGGGAATATTTTACGAGAAATTATTGCAAAGTATAATCAGTGGTTCCTGGAAAAAGGAAGATGATACGGAAGGAGAAAAAGCATTGAATTACTGGTGGGGAATGTCTGCCGGTGTCATTGATATTATCTGCTCACAGAACCTTCCGGCTTCTACAAGACAATTGGTAGATCTGTTAAAGAATCTGATTTGCAGGGGAGAGTTTTCTCCTTTTGATGGTGAGATTATTGCACAGGATGGAACCGTTAAGAGCAAAGCAAATGAACGGATGCAGCCGGAGGAGATTATAACTATGGACTGGCTGGTGGATAACGTAGTTGGATACATACCTGCCATCGGCGGGTTAAAGGAAGATGCAAAGCCTGTGGTATCAATGCAGGGGGTTGCAAAAAGTAAGAAGGAAGAATAAAGCGGATGCGTATTTTAGTGCTGGCAGATGTGGAATCCAAGTATTATTGGGATTATTTTGAAAAAAGTAAGCTGGATGGAATTGATCTGATTTTGTCCTGCGGAGATTTAAAACCGGAATATTTATCCTTTCTGGCTACATTTGCAAAAATTCCAATTCTATATGTAAGAGGCAATCATGATGATGTTTATGAAACCCATCCGCCGGAGGGCTGTATCTGTATCGAAGATATGATTTATACCTATCAGGGCATCCGGATTATGGGACTGGGTGGTTCCATACGTTACAAGCAGGGGAAGAATCAGTATACTCAGTCAGAGATGAAGAGCAGGGTTCGGAGATTGCGGTGGAAAATGAAAAAAAGTAAAGGGATTGACATTCTTCTGACTCATGCGCCGGCCTATCACATCAATGATGGAGAAGACCGGCCTCATGAAGGCTTTGAGGCCTTTGTGCAGATTCTGGATACCTTCCGTCCCAAATGCTTTATTCATGGACATGTACATATGAGTTATTCCCGATCTCATAAGCGGGAAAGTATGTATAAGGATACAAGGATTATTAATGGATTTGAAAAATATGTGTTTGACTACAAGATTTAGAAGAAAAGGAGATTAAAATGGAACATCAGGAAGAGGTTATTAATCCTGCCTTAATGCTGGCAGTCAGCAGAATGAAGGAGAATAATAATCTGATCACACAAAATAAAATGATAGAAGAAGCATTGCATGCAAGATTTCTGGTGCCATGCATGGTGCAGGTAAAGCCGGGAACGGAGCAGGAATCGAACCGGAATTCGGAGAATACACAGATGAATTTCAGTATGGTTAAGAATCCGGAAGGAGTTTCCTATTTTATGGCATTCACCGATACGGGTGAAGCGGAAAAATGGAAGGAATTTAATAAGCAGAAGGTACTTTTTATGATTATGACCTTTGATGATCTGGGAGATCTGATCCGGAGGGCCGGAGATCAGTCCAATGGATTTGTCCTGAATCCGGGCACCACGAATGTAACCTTTCAAAAGCACATTATTGCAGAAATTATTGTAAACCGCAATAAGGCAATTGCAGAAGGCAAGATAAAGGATGTTTCTTCCAGAACGGCTGCCGATGAAGTGCGTGCAGAGGTGGAAGAGAATAATAAGGATGAAGCATAGATATGAAGCTGACGATGTTAGGAACCGGAAATGCTACTGTAACAGAGTGCTTTAATACCTGTTTTGTATTTTCCAATGAAGAAAATATGCACTTTCTGGTAGATACCGGTGGAGGAAATCGAATACTGAAGGTATTGAAGGATTGTAACATTCCCTTAGAGGGAATACATGATATCTTTATTACCCATGAACATATTGATCATTTGCTTGGTATTTTCTGGCTGATTCGAATGATTGGCACGAAAATGAACCAGGGGACCTATGAGGGTACTTTAAGCATTTATTGTCATAGCGAATTAATTGAAAAGATATGCACTATGGCGGAAATGACGATTCAGCAGAAGGTATGCAGACATATTGGAAAGGATATTCTGTTTGTTGCTATTGAAAACGGGGAACAGATGAAGATTCTGGACAGTGATGTTACTTTTTTTGATATACAGTCCACAAAGGCAATGCAGTTCGGCTTTACCATGGTAACGAAGGATGGGATGAAGCTTACCTGTTTAGGAGATGAACCATATAATTCTAAGACAGAAGGGTTTGTAAGGGATAGTGACTGGATGATGCATGAGGCATTCTGCCTGTACCGGGAGGCAGAACGGTTTAAGCCCTATGAGAAGCATCACAGTACCGTAAAAGAGGCATGTGAAACTGCCAGTCGATTAGGTGTTGCAAATCTGATACTATATCATACGGAGGAAACTCATCTGGAGAACCGGAAGGAGCTGTATACAGAGGAAGGCAGTCAGTATTATTCCGGGAATCTGTATGTGCCGGATGATATGGAATGTTTTGAAGTCAGTCGGACCTTACGGTTCTCAAACACATAAATAAAGATGGAATATAAATCGGAAAGGGAGGTTGCAAATGGGCAAAGTAATTAAGAAGTGTCTTGCGTGTGGTACGTTAAACCAATACGAAGCGGAAACCTGTAAGAAATGTGATTGTCCGCTGCTGGCAGATGTGGATCAGGAGGATGAGATTCTTTCCATTGATCCCATGGAAGCCGCTTTGGATGATGCAGTTTCTTCTGCAGATCAGGAGGATGATCTGGTAGCACAGATTTTGCGGGAACAGGCAGAAAATGCAAAAAAGATTGTAGCAAAGGAAATGGAAAAGGAAGAACGGAAGAATGTGCAGAATTCGGAGCAGAAGTCTTCACCGTTTTCCGTGTCCTCCGGTGGCGGTGGATTTTCACTGGGTGGTGAAAGTAACAAAGGGAAGGGAATGCCGTCTTCTACTCCTTCCTCAAAGCCAAGCGGCGGCGGAAGCTTTAGCGGTTTTAAAATCAGTGACAGCACCTATCAGGTGAAGGATGTGCAGGAACCCGGAAGGGTTCATCTGGGCGGAGGTTCCCTGCGTATGCAGGCAATTCGTAAGAGTCAGGAGGCTCAGGGCTCAGAAGGTAAGAAATAGTAAAGCTGCCGGAATTAAATAGTTAAATGTTGCAGAGTAAATAAATG
>JAIECC010000032.1 GCA_029068665.1 Lachnospiraceae bacterium | reverse complement strand
GCATTTGAAAAACCCAGCTGCTTTGGTTACATAATTCGTCGTTCTCAGGCAGTGGAAGTCATAATGTTAATTGTATTCTTAAAATCAACCTTCCTGCCTTGGGAATCTGTAATATGTCCATCGTCTAATACCTGAAGCAATATATTAAAAATATCACTGTCAGCTTTTTCAATCTCATCAAACAAAATCACAGAATATGGATTCCTGCGAACCTTTTCGCTTAACTGTCCGCCTTCTTCAAAGCCTACATACCCTGGCGGCGAACCAATCAGCTTTGATACGCTGTGCTTTTCCATATACTCCGACATATCAACCCGGATTAATGCATTCTCATCACCAAACATTGCCTCAGCCAATGCCTTGGATAACTCGGTTTTACCCACACCGGTAGGACCTAAGAAGAGAAAAGAACCAATTGGACGGTTTGGATCCTTTAACCCTACTCGTCCTCTCCGAATCGCCTTTGCCACAGCTTCTACTGCTTCATTTTGTCCAATGACTCTCTGGTGAAGGGTTTGATCCAATACTTTCAAGCGTGCTGTCTCTTCTTCCTCTAACCGGCTGACCGGAATCTTCGTCCAGGCTGAAACCACTTGAGCAATATCCCGCTCATTAATAGAAGCCTTATCCGTACCTCTTTGCTTTTCTTCTCTTTTCTTTAGTCGTTCCTGCTTTTTCTTTAAATCTGCTATCTCTTGTTTCAGTATCCGTGCTTCATCAATCTGCTCTTCTGCCAGACAAGCTTCCATTTGATCGGACTTTTCCCGAATCTCCCGCTCTAATTCCATGCTTTTCGGCGATTGATTAAAGGAAGACAACCGCTTGCGGGAGCATGCCTCATCAACCAAATCAATGGCTTTGTCCGGTAAATACCGGTCATTAATATACCGTTCCGATAAAGTTACTGCTGCTTCTACAGCACTATCTTCAATCTGAATACCATGATGCTCTTCATAGCAATGCCGCAATCCCCGTAAAATATCAACTGCCTGCTCCTTTGTCGGCTCCTCCACGTTGACCGGTTGGAATCTCCGCTCCAATGCAGCATCCTTCTCAATGTATTTTCGAAATTCAACCGTGGTTGTTGCTCCAATCATCTGAATTTCTCCACGGGAAAGTGCCGGTTTCAAAATATTCGATGCATCAATGGCACCTTCCGCTCCGCCGGCCCCAATCAGAGTATGCAATTCATCTACAAACAGAATCACATTACCATCCTGAATCACTTCTTCAATAATCCGCTTAATACGTTCTTCAAATTCTCCACGATACTTAGAACCGGCTACCATACCAGATAAATCCAATGATAATAAACGCTTATCCCGAATGGTTTCCGGAATAGTGCCGGTAGAAATCAAGTTTGCCAGCCCTTCTACAATTGCAGTCTTTCCCACACCAGGCTCTCCAACCAGACAAGGATTGTTTTTCATACGGCGGCTTAAAATCTGTATCACACGCTCTATTTCTTCCGTTCTTCCTACCACAGGGTCCAGCTTTCCTTCCTTGGCCTGTTTGGTCAAATCCCGACTGTACTTTTCCAGCATTGGTGTTGAGGATTTTGTTTTCTTCTTTCCCTTATTTCCTACATATTCATTCCGGGCAGCAGACTGTTCCACACCCATTGCCACACGGATATCAATATATAATTTCTGAATATCAATTCCAATACTGGTCAGTATTTTCATTGCAATGCATTCCGGTATCTTAATCATTGCCAGCACAAAGTGCTCTGTTCCAATCAAGGTACACTTGGTACGTAATGCCTCTGCCTGACTTTGCTCCATCACCTTTTTATACATAACGGTATATTGGTGCTGGCTTCTGGTTGCCAGAGAACCGGTTCCAATAATACTATTTTCAATCAGCTTACTGATTCTTTCCGTCTGCACACCATTGGATTCCAAAACCTTTGCTGCAACATTTTCAGCCTCCTCTAATATACCCAGCAACAAATGTTCGCTGCCTATGCAATCATGATTCAGACGCTTCGCTGCTTTTGCAGCCGCCTGCATGGATGCCTGTGCAGCCTTAGTGTATTGATTACTCATAATCGAGCCTCCTGTTATTTCATATCACTTTTATTCTGATTCCTCTGCTGTTGAGGATTCATCTTCTGTTTTTTTAGAAGAAAATGCAATATACATGTCACGAACTAGTTCCTGCATTTCAATCATACTGATATTCTTGCATATCGCCTGTGCGACTATCATCTGCATATCCGAATGAATAGTTTCTACATGATAGTTCCGATTTTCCAGACTCACGGAAACAACTGCCCCATTTCTCCGGTCCAGTTTCACATAACCATCCTGCCGCAGCAAAGCATATGCCTTGTTTACAGTATGCATATTGACCCCTAATTCATTTGCCAGTCGGCGGACAGAAGGCAGGGACTCCCCATCCTTTAACATATCCTTTGCAATTCCCATAATAATCTGGTTCCGTAATTGTATGTATAAGGCTTCATCACTATTAAAATCAATTTCAATTACCATAGCATCACCTCATTTATCCTTTGTTATATCCATGCTATAACACAAGTAATGCGGTGTCAAGTCTAAATCCATATTATCCATAAAGCGCCAGTAACAGAATCTAATCCAGCTTCTTTTTTATAATTATTGTCATGGTTATCATCAGTCCCAGTAATACAATCAACACACCGCTTAACACATAAAGCACCACCCGAAGATTCTGAAGTTTTTCGTCTTCTGTCACCAGTGACGGCTCTGGTTCCACCGGTTCCTCCGGCTCTGACTCTTGTATAACAGCCTCCGGCTCTATATATCGCTGATAGGTTTCCTCTACCGTATCATAGAGATAAAAACCGGTTTCTCCATTTAGATTCATAGCATAAATCAACAGGAATTCCCGATCGTCACCCTTTGCATATACGGTAATCTTCTGTCCCTGCAGTTCGGTTTCCACAGGTGCATAGCCGGAAGGGATATTCACCTCTGTACCCGGAACCATGATAATGTAACGATTTGCTGCCGCCCGATATTCCACATACAGAATAAATGTCTTTTGTTCCTGATTATAAATAAACCACTGACCTTCTCCATCTTCATTTAATAAATAAACAACATGAAGCAGATGATTCGGAGATACATAGGCAGTAACAGGCGTACCTTCATATTCTCCCTCGCCGGCTTCAAAGCCTTCCGGTACCGCCGCTTCCTCCAGACGCTCAGTTGTGGCAAAGGTATATTCCATACCATTCAGCATAACCGACGGCATTTTATTCTCCTCTTCTATCTCACCACAATTTACATTCAGCACATAAGTCCTCTGGGTTCCATTTTCTGCCGTTACCACAATGTAAGTCTTATTGGCACCCGGCTCTAAATCATTATGGTGGGTCACGGAAACCGTGGCTTTACTGTCATTTGCTACTGCACTTACAACAATTGCCTTTGTATCCTTTGGCAATTCCACAGTATAGGATGTGGTTCCGGACTGAAAGGCGGGACTCAATACACCCGGCGATATTTCCAGACTTTTCAGAGTATTATCATCCGAACCGGATAATGGAGGATTATCCGGACTCGGATTTCCTTCCCCAGGAGCCTGTGGTGCAGATACTGTAACATTGGCCCCTGCATGGGAAATATTCAGTACGCTTTCATCCCATCCGTATGCTTCACCGCCGCTGGTTGCAATTGTACAGGTTCCATTACCAATTGCCTTAAAATTCAAAGTAGCAGACAATCTTGTTTGAGCACCATCTCCATATCCGGCTATCATAACAGTTCCGCCGCCGCCATTTCCCGATCCGCCTGTATACTCCAAAACAGAAGAATTATAAGATACCGGCAGGGAATAAGAACCGATGGCACCTTCCGAAGATATACTGACTGTAACCGAAATGGTATCCCCTATTTTCAAACTACTTTGTGACACTGCAATTGTAACATTGGCTCCTGCTGCATATGCAGAAGTCTTGAAATTTAATATGCATAGCATTACTACAAATACGATAATGCCCCATTTTTTCCATGCTTGATTCATCCTGTAGCTTCCTCCTGGTATTATTGTTCAATCGGTGCCGCACCGATAATATGCTTCTGAATCTTCAATAAATCCAGCGCAGATACAGTACCGTTTTTCTTTACATTCGCCGCCTCTAAATACACACCGGACAATGAGCCCGCACCAATAATATGCTTTTGCACCTTTAATAAATCCAGTGCATTTACAACACCGTCTCCCGTTACATCTCCATAAATCACAACGGTATAGGTCAGAGTGGATGTTCCATTGGTAATCCGTACAATATTGCCGGTTCCAACTACTCCTGTATGTACAGTTGTTCCATCTGATTTATAAACCGTTGCCGTACCGGCTGTAAGACCCAGACCGGATACAAACGCTGCTGTGTCCGTTCCCATCGGAACTCCGGATATCGTAGTACCGGATATCCGATATGATGTCTGAAATCCCGGTCCTGCCGGTACGCCTGAACCGCCGCCAGCACTGTCTTTTCGTATTATCGTAATGGTATAAGTTCTGGTGGTTCCATTTTGTGCCTTTACCGTAACCGGTACTTGATTCGTACCAACTGCCAGATTCACGGTACCAATCCCCGTAATACCGGCTCCTGCATGAACAGCCTTTGCCGAAACAGTTACACTTCCTACTTCGTTCCCTACAATAATCGAATAGTCAGTGGTTCCACCGGCAAAGGAAGGAGTCAGTGAACATCCGGATACACTTAATGCACTTAACCAGTTATTCGGACTGCCGGAATCCGCCGGTTTTGCCACTGCTCTGTCCGGCATATTGGTATAGACCGGTATTTTAAATACCAATGCAGAATGAATCAGCCCGTTTGCAGTATAGGCATTATATACAGAACGGGCCTCTGTAGAAGGTGCCTGGATATTTGTCATATATTGATGTCCATACAGACTGGCAGTATAGGTAACATTGAATTTCTGTGTATATAAGGTATCCTGTCCGCGATTAATATAAGAAGAACCGATAAATTGTGCCCCTCCCATAATGGCTTTATAGGCACTGTTCCATGGACGGCCATAGGAACCACTCATAGCTGCCCAGGCAAGCCCTTTGTTGACTGCACCGCCACCGGCAGTATCCACAGAGCCTACATTATAGAAATTAAAGATTCCGGGATAATTGGGACTCTTTCCTGTTGCATTTACCCCCGCTGTATTTCCCATTTCCTGCCGGATACGGGATGCCAGGTGATAGGGACTTACATTGTAAGCAGCCGCTGCCTCCATAATCTCATCTGAAAATGTACGGTTTTCTCCTGCCGGACAGCTGTTCGCCATAAATGTATTGGCCAGTATGGCTTCCACTCCGGCTGCATTATGGATACTGCTGTCATAAGATAACTGCTCAAATGCAAATACATACGGCTCCTGTAAATAATTTCTCGGGTCCATATAATAGGCAACAATGTCCCTGGATGCAGCAAACCAGGTAGTCCCGTCATAAGCGGACCAGGAATCCTTCTCCCAGTTGTAACCAACCGAAGTTTCCCGCCAATTATAATGAGGGGCTGAACCGGTTCCATAAATCAGATTCTTAATCTGTCCCTGCTTATTTCTCTCATTTTCGATAACGGTATTCCAATCCAGTCCGGTCTGAACCGCAACAAACTTCCACTCGGCATGGGAAGCATGGAGCTCCCGCAAATAAGGCTTATAGCTTTCCGGAAAGCCCTGTGCGGTCAGATAAGCCTCAAAGTCCGCATCAGAAGTCCCTGTATTCCCGGAGCTTGTAACGCTTACATAGTCCGCATGCACATATCCGGTATAGGTAGTATTTCCTTTTGTAAATGTTACGTGATACCAGGAACTATTGGGCTGGTCCAGAATCTTTAAAGGCTGACCGCCATTGACCTGTGTCAGCACAACAGAAGCAGTGGTGGCACTTTTTCGCACATTAACACTTGTGGTGCCCGGCGTAATCTGTGCTATGGTCTCTGCCATGACAATTGCGGCATTACTATTTATATTTAATATTTGA
>JAIECC010000319.1 GCA_029068665.1 Lachnospiraceae bacterium | reverse complement strand
GTTCATGGTAAACTACTCCAGAAAGGAGGCAGATAATATGAAACTTGCATTAACACAAATGAATGTCATATGGGAAGCACCGGAGGAAAACCGCCTTCAATGCCAGCGCCTGACGAAGGAAGCCAGCGAAAATCACTGTGACTGGATTGTTTTTCCGGAACTGACACTGACGGGATTTACCATGAATCCGGAGGAGTTTCGTGAAGATCCTTATGGCTATTCTCCCACAAAGAAGTTTTTTCAAGAGTTGTCCCATAAATATTCCATTGGTATTGTCTTTGGCTATATTGCCGTTCAGGAAGGCAGAAATTATAATCACCTGGCAATCGTCCATGGGGGCAGAACCATTATGGAATATGCCAAGCTGCATCCTTTTTCTTTTGGTTCGGAAGCAGAGCATTATACAGGCGGCAGTCAGATTGCAACCTGTCAGGTTCCTATTGCCAATCACAAGGAAATCTGCCTGTCCGGCTTTATCTGCTATGACCTGCGGTTTCCGGAAATCTTTCAACTGGCTTCCAAAAAAGCGGAGCTTATCTTTGTGATTGCCAACTGGCCGAAAGAACGAATCCGGCACTGGCACATATTATTGCAGGCCAGAGCCATTGAAAACCAATGCTTTATTATAGGCGTAAACCGTACCGGGACTGGCGGCGGTTTGTGCTATCCTCCAAGCTCCATGGCTTTTGACCCGTATGGAGAACCCATTGCTGCTGGTCCGGCTGAATTGCTTTATGCAGATATTCATCCGGAGCTGGCCACGGAATACAGGAAGGAATTCCCGCTAAAGAAAGACCGCCGGGAGGAAATCTATCAACCAAATATCCTTCTCTAATAATTTTTTCTTGTTCCACCGAAATATATGTTAGGACAATTTGCATTTTCCGGACTTCTTAAGGCTGGTAAATGCATAAATATCGTAAGTAATTACAGAATTTTCGGAAAAGGAATGGTAAACTATGTCATATCAAGCTCATAACGATAACAGCCTGCAATTCGGCATTGACACCAGCAGGTATTATAACCAGACGATCGGCAATGATTCCGGGCAGGAGACTTCCTCTGCCCTTTCTTTGGGTGCCGTAGGGGATATTCTTACCGGTACGGTACTACAGGGGGGTGATTCTCCCATTGTTGAAATGAACGGTACACCAATACAGGTACGTTCTACTGCGTTGCAAAATGCCAAATCCGGTGAGCAGATTTATCTTCGTATCACCCGGAGCAGCGCATCCGAAATCACCATGAAATTAGCAGATTCGTCAACCATGTCCACTGTTTCCAGAAATGGTGCCATGCAGACTGAAATCATGAAAAACACTGCCAGATTTGTAGAAAACTGGAATCAGGCACAGCAGGATACATCTTCTGAGTATGCACAGACCCAGGAGGATGTAGATTACATTATGCAGGGACTTTCAGAAGAAGAAAAAGCAAAACTCCGCCAAATGGGAATTGAAATCTCCTCTTCCAACCTTACTATTGTAAAAAGCCTTCTGGTACAAATGCGGGGACAGGAACAGGATGCAGACCTGCAAAAATCCATTAACAGCGTACGAAAGCAGATTATTCTGCAAAATCCTCAGGATGCACCGGAGCAGTATCAGCTTGTTATTCAAGGAAATACTATAGATGCTTCCGAAATCACAAAAGAAGCAAATTCCTATCTTCCTGTAACCGAAGAACAAACCGTTTACCTGATTCAGAATGAGCTGTCTCTCAGCATTGAAAATCTGTATAAAGCTCAATACAGTGCCAAGTCTATGCCGACCGGCAGTAAACTGTCTGAAGCAGATTTTCGCCAAATGCTGCCTCAGATTGAGCGCACCATTCAGACAGCCGGTTTGCAGCCGGACACTTCTACTTTCCATGCTGCCCGTTTTTTATTAGAGCATAATCTTCCTGTCAATACAGATTCTTTATCTGTCTATATGGCGATTCAGGACCTGAATACTAATGGATTTCAGGATTCACAGGTTGCCGGACAGCTTGCTGACTATACGGCAGAAGCAATGGCAGCGGATACCCATGCCATTGTACCGGCAGAAGAGCATTCTGAACCACAGAACGCCTCCACGGTATCGGCACGGACCAGTTTTACCTTTACTGTTGAATACTATCGTCATGTAGAACTGTACTTCTCATCTGCCGGCACAACTGCCGACCAGATTGCCAGAGATCTCAGTCAGATTACAGAGGAAGGATTTTGGTCATTTGCTGAAACAGGGCTGCCATATACCCTTTCAAATCTGTCTGCCTTTTGTCAGAATTCATCGGAAGTATTTTCCGATGATAATAAAGCAACTGCTTCTATTCGCTACAGTGCTTCCTATAGCAGTTCCGTTACCGCCCTGACTGCTCATCGTCAGCTGGAGGAAATCCGATTGAAAATGACCTGGGAGGCCAGCTACACCTTAGCCTCAGAGGATATACATATTCGGGCAAAGGAGCTTTCTCAGGTAGTAGAAGCCCTGCGGAATCAAGAACGGGATTATTACAAACAGCAATTTCAGGCAGAAGGTATGGTTCCTGGCACTGATACCATAAAACTGGTCCAGGAAGCTGTAGATCAGACCAGAGACCTGCCGTATTTGCCGGCATCTGCCCTGGGGGCTGCCTTGTTCACCGGTACTTTCTCTATGGAACGGCTTCATGAAAAGGGTATGCAGGCCTTAACAGAAATGAATACTACCATTACCTATACCAAGGTAACCTCTTATGAGACCCTTATGACAAGCCCACGCAGTGACATGGGAGATTCTATTCAGAAGGCATTTCGTAATGTAGATGACCTGCTGGAGGAAATGAACCTTCCTGCTACAGAGGATAATCAGCGGGCCGTCCGTATCCTAGGCTATAATCAGATGGAAATCACCCAGGAAAATCTGGAAGAAATAAAGGCTGCTGATGGTCAGGTACAGGATTTAATCCAGAATCTGACTCCTTCCATCGTGTTAAATCTGGTGCGGGATGGTGTCAATCCTTTGCAGCTTCCGATTGAAGAGCTAAACACTTTGATTGAGAACTATATCAATGAGGATGAAATTACAGACGAAGGAAAATACAGTGAATTCCTGCAAAAACTGGATAAAAAAGGTGCCATTACCCGTGAGGAACGCAAAGGATATATTGGAATCTATCGTCTATTAGATAAGATCACTAAATCCAAAGGAAAAGATATTGGTACTTTGGTTCGTAACGGTCAAAGCATTACCCTGCAGAACCTGCTAACTGCGCATCGGAGCAATCGGGCAGCAGGCATGGATACCACACTGGATGAATCCTTTGGCGGAATGGAATATACTTCTTCTACAGATTCCATTAGTCAGCAGATTGCAGAGGGCTTCGCAAGGTCTGGGGAAGAAGCTGCTTCCCCGTCAAATGCTGCTATTCAATATAACCAGCATCTGTCAGAGCAGTTACTGAATCACATAACTCCGGAATTAATTGACCGTATGGTGGAAGATTCAGCCAAGGGCGCTACTTTAGAAGAATTCTTTGATACGATCAAGGAGCAGCTAACAGAGTCACCGGAGGACATTCCTGCCCAAGAAGCTGCAGGTCTTACTCCAGAGCAGGAAACAGCAGAAAGTCAGATTCAGGCTATGCAGCTGGAAAATCTGGATTTCTTTGACGAAGCTGCATATACTTTTATGAAGGGTATGGATATTTTTCCTTCCATTACCAATATGACCGTTGCGGCGGATTTATTAAAAGGCAGAAATCACACCTTCCGGCATGCCGCCACACTGGCAGAAGCTTCTGCTTCCTTTGGACCTGATGACAGGTCTGCCGCCGATATAACAAAACAAATGGAAGAACTACCGGAGCATTTAAACTCACCAGAGGAAATGGAGCAGGCTTATGCTCAATTAGAAACAACTGTTGCTGAAGCCGTTCATGCAGGTGATGAAACCGGAGCCATTACCGCAAAGGATATCCAGGCATTAAAGCAGGTACGTGCCGGCTTACGGATC
The DNA here is from genome assembly GCA_029068665.1 of Lachnospiraceae bacterium. Lineage (GTDB taxonomy): Bacteria > Bacillota > Clostridia > Lachnospirales > Lachnospiraceae > CAG-632. Next base: position 3,007 of record JAIECC010000319.1, on the reverse strand, counting down.
ATGCAGAAAATGAGCCGCCAGGAGCAATTTCAGATTCCATTTTCCTTCCAGGGAGAGTGGAATGTAATCAACCTTTCTGTAATACAGAATACAGAAACAAAAGGACTGTTGCAGGCAGATATCCCAACCAAGGCATATGGAACAATCTCCGCCTCCCTGTCCTGGAAACAGACCCACTGGGAAGGTACTATATCCGCAGATCAGCCAGAGGGAACCGCACTTTTAGAGCGGAACTCCGGTATTATTTCAGATGCCATGGACCAGATTACTTCTATCAGTGCGGACACCGCTCCCGATCAGGCACCTGCTACCAGTGAAATGTACCGGATGGCAAAACAGCTTGTCATGCTTTTCCGGCATATAGAAGGATAAACCAATTTTCTTACGATTTCTTTTCGCTTTGAAGGATAGACACGAAATCTGTAGCAATATTTGTCGAAAAATGATATGCTATGCACTAGAGCAAACGCTGTTTTCAAACGCAGACATCCGGCCACCTTTGGCAGGATGTTTGCTTTGGGAAACCATAGAATCTGCGTTAATGCACTTATCAATCATAACAATTTTCAAGGGAGGACATCGTATGCCAGATTTCAACATCACGCCAATCATCATCTTGGCGGCCGTCATTATCATTGCACTATTCATTTTCCTGCTTTCCGGATACGTCAAAGCGTCACCGGATAAAGCCTACATTATATCAGGTCTTCGGAAAAAACCCAAGGTGTTGATCGCCAAAGCAGGAATTAAAATTCCATTTCTGGAAAAGAAAGATGAGTTAAGTCTTCAATTGATTCCCATTGACGTAAAAACATCCAATGCAGTTCCAACAGCAGATTATATCAATATCAACGTAGATGCTGCCGTTAATGTAAAGATTAGCGATGACCCGGCGAAGCTGGCATTATCTGCCCAGAACTTCTTAAATAAGAAGACTGATTATATTGCTCAGGTTGCCAGAGAGGTACTGGAAGGTAACATGCGTGAAATCGTAGGAAAGATGCAGCTGGAGGAAATGGTTTCTGACCGTCAGAAATTTGCGGAGCTGGTAAAGCAGAATGCGGAACCGGATCTTGCCGCCATGGGTCTTGATATCGTAAGCTTTAATGTCCAGAACTTCATGGATAACAACAATGTAATCGAAAACCTTGGTGTGGATAATGTTGTAAGAATCCAGAAAAATGCAGCAATTTCCCGTGCCGAGAGTGAAAAGGAAATTGCCAAGGCAAAGGCAAATGCACAAAAGGAAGCAAATGATGCCCAGGTGGCTGCTGATACTGCCATTGCAGAGCGGCAGAATGAACTTGCCATAAAGAAAGCAGAGTTAAAAACCTCTGCAGATGTGAAGCAGGCTGAAGCAGATGCTGCTTACGAAATCCAGAAAGAGGAACAGAGAAAAACCATTGAAATCACAACTGCAAATGCCAATATTGCCAAGCAGGAGAAGGAAATCCTCTTAAAACAGAAAGAGGTTGAAGTAACAGAACAGACCTTGGATGCTGAAATCAAGAAAAAGGCAGAAGCAGAAAAGTTTGCCCGCCAGCAAAAGGCAGAGGCAGACCTGTATGAACGTCAAAGACGGGCAGAGGCAGAGAAATTCGAACGGGAAAAGGCAGCAGAAGCCCAAAAAGTTCAGGCAGAAGCAGAGTTATATGCTAAGACCCAGGAGGCAGAAGGTATCCGCAAGGTTGGTGAAGCGGAGGCGAAAGCCATTGAAGCCAAGGGTGTAGCAGAAGCAGAAGCTCTTGAGAAAAAGGCAGAAGCCATGAAGAAATATGGTCAGGCTGCTATGATGGAAATGATTGTAAATGCTTTACCTGAAATGGCAAAAGCCATTGCAGAGCCATTATCTACCATTGATAAAGTAACCATTATCGACAGTGGAAATGGAGAAAATGGAGTTTCCAGCATGGGGTCTTATGTTCCAAATGTACTGGCTCAAACCATTGCCGCTGTGAAGGAAACCACCGGTCTGGATATTGTAGAAATCATGAAGGCCAATACCTATGATGCTAAAGTAAACCGGAATATCAACATTACCGGACTGGAAGATGCTGATGCAGTGATGAAAGAGAATATTACTTCGGCAATCGTAAGTACACAGACTGAAAATATGGAATAATTGCAAATTAAGCTATAAAATGCCCGGAAGATTTCCTCCGGGCATTTATTTTGTGTAGTACAAAATGCTTTTTTCTACGGAGCCACATAGATATTTGCTTTATTTTACATCACTTTCCATACAGCTCTTCTTTCTAATTCCTCAACCCTTTTTGATAATTCATTAATCCTATCTAACAATAATTCTGTATTGTCATTTTCCAACTTCGCTATTCTGTAATACTGATTTAATTCATCCATATTCTGTCGTATCCGTTCAATCTGCTTTTCCAAAATAGTTCTGGTACACTCCATTTCGGATAAAATCATATTTTCAGATTGCCTTAACTGGATATCTACTTTATTCAATAGGGATATCTCAATTTTTTCCAGACGGTCGTCTACCTTTTCCAGGATGGAAGCCTCTGCCTTTTCCAGACGATCATCCACCTTTTCCAGGATGGAAGCCTCTGTCTTTTCCAGACGGTCGTCCACCTTTTCCAAGATGGAAGTCTCTGTCTTTTCCAGGCGGTCATCCACCTTTTCCAAAATAGCTACTTCAGTCTTTTTCAACTGGTCTTCGAGAACAGCATTGAGCATATTCTTAAAAATCTCTACATCTCTTTGCTCTAACATAATTATATCCTCCTCTACCTATCGCCCAGATGATAATAGACTCCAAACATATTTTACATCCCCCATTTTTATTATATAAAATTTTATTATACTTTGCAACATTTTTTTGTTTTAAATAGTAGTGTTTTGTATCATAATAATTTATGTGTTTTTATACAATTCATCCATGTCATTCATAAGATGCCGAACTGTCATTTCTATATATCTTAATCTACTTCAGTCATCTTATATAATGCCGGCCTCCTGTCCTTTATGTAGCATTTTATTCTAA
>JAIECC010000318.1 GCA_029068665.1 Lachnospiraceae bacterium | reverse complement strand
AAACAATATTTTCAAGTGATTTATCACAGGATTCTTTACAATACCTTCGAATTCTTCTAAAATAAGGTAGATGAACCATTTAGATAATTAAGAATCCAATGAAAACAGAGGTATTGAAATGAGAAAAAAGCTGCAGCAATTCTTTCTGCTGGGTCTGATTGCCAGCCTATGTGCCTGCAATCCTTCCGGCGGAACAGACAAGACGAATGGTACAAACGACACAACTATATCCTCACAGGAGAATACTGTGGAAGAGGAATCCACCGAAAGGTCAGATGATGCAAACTCGGAAGAAGAAACCGGTAATGATCAAATCGGACAGGAGGTTCCGCTCATAACGGAAACCGTATATGCAAAAACTTTGGTAAATATCCGTACTGCCCCATCTGTAGACAGTGATATTTATGGCAGACTGGAGTATCATCAGGAAGTAGAGCGGATTCGGGATGATGGTGAATGGAGTACGGTTCTGATCGATGGAAATGAATACTATATTGCCAGTGAGTATTTGAAGGTGAAGCCGGAAGATGGAGTTGACAACGGCAGAGTGATTGTAATCGATGCGGGACATCAGGCCCATGGCAACAGTGAGCAAGAGCCGGTAGGTCCCGGTGCTACAGAGACAAAGGCAAAGGTTGCCGGAGGCACTGCCGGGTGTGTCAGTGGTCTGGCAGAGTATGAACTGACCCTGCAGGTGGCATTCAAGCTTTGTGATGAATTGGAAAATCGGGGATATCAGGTGATTATGATACGAACCACCAATGATGTGAATATGAGCAATGCAGAGCGGGCGGAAGTAGCCAATCAGGCGGATGCGGATGCATTTATACGAATTCATGCAAATGGTTCTGAGGACAGTAGTGTAAATGGAGTAATGACGATTTGCCAGACAGCGGCGAATCCCTATAATGGCGGACTGTATACCCAGAGCAAGGCATTGTCTTCCTGTGTGCTGGAGGAATTTGTGGCGGCTACGGGAGCAAGGCAGCAGTATGTATGGGAAACAGATACCATGTCCGGCATTAACTGGTGCCAGGTCCCGGTCACGATAGTAGAGATGGGATATATGACCAATCCGGATGAGGATGCCCGGATGGCAACAGAAGAATATCAGTACAAGATAGCGGAAGGGATTGCCAATGGCATAGACCGGTTTATTGATAATCAGTGAGGTTGTGCAGGAATAAATAGTAATACAATTGTTATGGAAAATTAATATTTACTGGTGGAATCACCAAAGAAGGACTTCGGAGAGAGGTCCTTTTTTGGTTGTAATCCCATGTAGAAAAATGACAGAAGTAACAGTATAATTTTAGTATATTATAACAAAACGGATAAAAAGGAGAAATAAAATGAGGATAAAACCTGTGAAATGGTTTATTTATATGATAAGTCTGTGTATGCTGTCCGGCTGTGGAAATGCGGCAGCGGATAGTGGGAATACACCGGAACCAGCAGAGCAGGAAGATGAAGTCATAGAATCAGAACTTCAATTGGAAGAAGCAATCACAGTGCTGGAGAATCATTTGCCGGACTTAGAAGGCATAGACGAGGCGTTGCCGGGGGATCTTCATGTGGGAGATTCCTGTCAGGGAGATATAGGGAATGATGGTCGGCAGGATATAGTTATTCTAATTGAATCCTGGGAGACATTTCCATCTGGGGAAGATACGGCTGATACACGCAAGAGCCGTCGGGTGGTATGTGTATTTACGGAAAAGGAACCGGATGTCTATGAATACGTGTGTAAGAATGGGCAGCTTGTTCGGGATTCAAATAATGGGGGTATTTGGGGTGACCCCTATGCCGGAATCAAAATTCAGGATGGATTTCTGACCATCTCGGATTATGGCGGGAGCAATGACCGCTGGGGGGATGATTTTACCTTTGGGCTTGGTGAGAGTGGAGACTTGGAATTATATAAGATACGGCGGTATGATTATCATATTGTTTACAGATATGGAAA
>JAIECC010000317.1 GCA_029068665.1 Lachnospiraceae bacterium | reverse complement strand
TCTTATCTTGCTTTGGCAGCAGCAGCAGCACTAAAGGGATATCCTTGTCTGCTTGGATTGCTGGTGGTTTACAATAAGGATTGGAAAGCAGTGATTCGCCTGATTATTTATGGATTGTTGTTTGCTTTTGTTCCGTTTCTTTTTATGCAGGGAGAAATTAGCGATAATATTTCCCTCTGGATGGAGGCGGTGAGTCTGAATTCAGAAATATATCAGTTTGCCAGAACTCCTAAATTAGGCATGTATTATTTTATTACCTATGGAATGGGTTTCACCTTGGAGGATCAGGTAGAAATACTGGCAGTGGCAAAGCCTGCTGTAAGTTTTATTCTTGTAATCGGGCTTGTTTTGAACTACTTCCAGACTAAGCCGTGGAAGCGGGTAGCCCTGATTATGTGTAGTATATTGATTTATCCAGCAAATTGTGCTTTGTATTGTGCCTTATATTTATTTCCTGTAATTGTAATGTTTTTCAACGAAGAGAAGAAAAAAGCGGGTGATATGGTGTATATACTGCTGTTTTTGATGATTCTGTCACCATTAAAAATTGTTCAAATCATAAATGTGTTTTTAATAAATGATATTTCACTGTTGCTTGTTAATCTTGGAATTGTTATACTCTATGTTCTGTTACTGGTAGAGGAAGTTATACTGAGTGCAAGATGGCTGGGAGCCAAGGTGGAAAAATCTATGCCGGATATTTCGGACGACCATGAAGAAAATCAAACAGATAAGCTGGAGAATTTAGATAGTATAGAAGAAAAGCAGGAAATGGCAGAGCTTTTGCAGTAGCTTGCTATTTTTCAAAAAGCATTGTATAATCAAGCGTAATAGTAAGGTGCGGAGCCTTGGGGAAGAGACGATACAGAACAAAAGCAAAGGATGTGAAGGAATGGATCATACACAGCATATCAGTGTTATGAAGGAAAATGGAATCGAAGTAACCGATATTCTTGCACAGGTATATGAAGCATTATCAGAGAAAGGATACAATCCGGTCAGCCAGATTGTCGGATATATCATGAGTGGTGATCCGACTTATATTACCAGCTATAAGGGTGCCCGCAGTCTGATTATGAAGGCAGAGCGGGATGAGATTATAGAGGTATTGCTGGAGAATTATATTGATACGAGACTAAAGTAGCAGAAGGAACAGAGGTGTAATATGAGAATACTGGGACTGGACTATGGCACGAAAACCGTTGGGGTTGCCATAAGTGATGCCCTGATGATTACGGCACAGCCGGTTGAGACCATTACCAGAAAGTCTGCAGGGAAGCTGCGGCAGACGCTGGCACGGATTGAAGCAATTATAGAAGAATATGAAGTAGAACGAATCGTATTGGGATATCCCAAGAATATGAATAATACGGTTGGAGAACGAGCAGAAGCCAGTGAAGCCTTTCAGGAAGCATTAGAGCGCAGGACTGGTTTGGAGGTAGTGCTTTGGGATGAACGGTTGACTACAGTAGAATCCGAGCGGGTTTTAATGGCAGGTGGTGTCCGCCGGGAGAACCGGAAGGCAGTCATTGACCAGATGGCGGCGGTATTGATATTGCAAAGCTATCTGGATCGGCAAGGCAAGCAGTAAGGGCAGAATTTAGACAAAGCAGTCCGGTTCAGCAAAACAGGAAGGTTTCCGGGCGGGTGTTTGGACAGAATTGAAATGGAGAATGGAATGGAAGAACAGGAAGAAATAAAAACAGTACCATTTACCACCGAGGATGGAGAAGTGGTGGAACTATATGTATTGGAAGAGACTACCCTGCAGGGTATTCACTATATATTAGTTACGGAAGACCTGCATGATGAAGAGGGAGAGGCCCTTGTGATGATCATGAAGGAAGAGAAGCAAAAGGAAGAGGATGAATTTGCTGTCTATGATATGGTTGAGAATGAAGAAGAGCTTCAGGTGGTGGCAAAGGTATTTGCTGAGCTGATGGAAGACGTGGATTTCCAGGTATAGTCATAACAGATGCATTCATAGATGTACAGAGTTCTAAGGGACGCATACAGAACAATTTGAAATAATATGGAGGTTTAAAATCAAGAAATGAAGAAAAGTGAAGATAAGAAGCCGGTGAAGATTATTCCTCTGGGAGGTCTGGAACAAATCGGCATGAATATTACAGCAATCGAGTATGAGGATACGATTGTTGTGGTGGATTGCGGTCTGTCATTTCCGGATGATGAAATGCTTGGTATTGATCTGGTCATTCCGGATGTTACCTATTTGAAAGAAAATGCTGACCGGGTGAAGGGACTGGTCATTACTCATGGACATGAGGATCATATTGGGGCAATTCCCTATGTAGAAAAAGAAATTAATATGCCGATTTATGCTACAAAGCTGACTATGGGCATTATAGAAGGCAAGCTGAAGGAGCATAATCTGATGCAGAATATTAAGCGGAAGGTGGTGAAGCATGGTCAGATCATCAATCTGGGCTGTCTGCGGGTTGAATTTATCAAGACCAACCACAGTATAGCAGATGCTTCTGCACTGGCAATCTATACTCCGGCGGGGATTATTGTTCATACCGGTGACTTCAAGGTGGATTACACTCCGGTATTTGGAGAAGCCATTGATTTGCAGCGCTTTGCCGAATTAGGAAAAAAAGGAGTTCTGGCGCTGCTTTGCGACAGTACCAATGTAGAGCGTCCTGGCTTTACCATGTCGGAACGTACGGTAGGCAGGACCTTTGATACCATATTTGCAGATAATCAGGACCATAGAATTATTGTGGCTACCTTTGCATCCAATGTAGACCGGGTACAGCAGATTGTAAACTCAGCATACAAGTTTGGAAGAAAGGTAGTGGTAGAAGGCCGCAGCATGGTAAATATCATTACAGTGGCGGAAGAACTGGGATATATTCAGATACCGGACAATACTTTGATTGATATTGAGCAGCTGAAGAATTATCCGGACGAGAAGACGGTATTGATCACTACAGGAAGTCAGGGGGAGAATATGGCAGCTTTATCCAGAATTGCCGCCAATATCCACCGGAAGGTGTCCATAAAGCCCGGAGATACAGTGATTTTAAGCTCTACTCCTATACCGGGAAATGAAAAAGCGGTTTCCAAGATTATTAATGAATTGGAAATGAAAGGCGCAAAGGTGATCTTTCAGGATACCCATGTGTCCGGACATGCCTGTCAGGAGGAAATCAAGCTGATTTACACCCTGACGAAACCAAGGTATGCAGTTCCGGTTCATGGTGAGTACCGTCATCTGAAATGTCATGCAGAATTAGCGGAAAGTCTGGGCATAGATAAGCAGCATATTTGCATTTTGTCCAGTGGTGATGTACTGGAGCTGTGTGATGATTATGCCGAGGTCACCGGGTCGGTTCCGACACAGGGGATTCTGGTAGATGGACTTGGAGTAGGCGATGTAGGAAATATCGTACTTCGGGACCGGCAGCTATTATCACAAAATGGACTGATTATCGTTACGGTTACCTTAGAGGGCGGAAGCAATCAGGTGCTGGCAGGTCCGGATATTGTATCCAGAGGCTTTGTGTATGTGAGAGAGTCCGAGAATCTGATGGAAGAATGCAGAGATGTGGCAGAGGATGCCTTGAATCGTTGTCTGGATCACAACGTTACGGACTGGGGAAAAATAAAACTGACCATACGGGATGATTTAAGTGAATTTTTGTGGAGAAGAACGAAACGGAATCCGATGATTCTTCCCATTATAACGGAGGTATAAAGGAGGTACGGCGATGCAGAAGGCGATTGAACTGGCGGGCGGACTGAATGAGCGAATTAAAAATAGTGAGGAATATCAGCGTTATGTTAAGGCAGACCGGCAGTTAAAGGCTGAGCCGGAGCTGTACAGACGCTATAACGAATTCCGGAGAAGAAATTATGATTTGCAATTTAGCGAAGGAGATAGTAATCTATATGATGAGGCCTTTAATTTAGTGAAAGAATATGATACAATTCTTCAGGATTCCCTTGTGAATGATTTTATTCTGGCGGAACAGCGGCTGTGTGCCATGATGCGGGAGGTCTATACTGCATTGTCGGAAGGATTGGAATTTGATTATGAGTATTTGGAAAAGTAGGTGCAGACATGACAGATAAAGGTATGAAAAAAGCATTACGACTGGTATTGCAGGTATTGATTAATGCAGTGATTATCCTGATATTGATCCGGGTCTTTATGTATGCATATGATTTTTCTTATAAGGTATTTACAGATAGCTGCATGAATCCCATGAACAAAAGTGAAGTGCAGTTTGTGATTCCCCCGGACTCTACCACCATGGAGATTGTTGAATCCCTGGCAGATGAAGGACTGGTGGAGGATCAGTATGTCATGCTGGCAAAGGTATATTTATCCAGTTATCATGGGAAAATGATGCCGGGTACGTATACCCTTAGTCCATCCATGACCCAGGATGAGATTTTGAAAACAATCACGGGAACCAGCCTTAAGGAGGAGGAAGAATGATCGTAAATGAAAGAGTGGTATCTTTCATTAACTCCCTGAATCAGGAGGATAGTGCTTTGGTATACCGGATTGAACAGGAGGCCAGAGAAGCAGAAGTTCCAATTGTACGGACAGAAACCAGAGAATTGCTGAAGGTGCTGGAATTAATTCAGAAACCGAAGCGGCTGCTGGAGGTAGGTACGGCAGTTGGATTTTCTTCTATTTACATGAGTCGTTATCTTCCGGAAGGAGGAAGGATTACCACTATTGAGAAATATCCACCGAGAATCGCAAAGGCAAAGGAAAATATTGCATTGGCAGAGGCGGAGGATAAGATTACGTTATTAGAGGGCGATGCAGAGGATTGGCTAAAGGACCTGCAGGAGCCTTTTGACATGATATTTATGGATGCAGCAAAGGGACAGTATATTCACTTTTTACCGGAGGTGCTCCGGCTGCTGGCACCGGGCGGAGTATTGATTTCCGATAATGTATTGCAGGATGGAGATGTGTTGGAGTCTCATTATGCAGTTTCCAAACGGAATCGAACCATTTATAGCCGGATGCGGGAATATCTGTATACCATTAAACATCATCCGGAGCTGGAAACTGCGATTGTTCCCATCGGGGACGGGGTTGCAATCAGTACCCGGGTGGAAGCACAGTAGAAGGAGAGAAGCATGGGTAAGACAGAATTGTTAATTCCTGCCGGCAGTTTGGAGGTACTAAAGACGGCTGTCCGATATGGTGCAGATGCGGTCTACATTGGAGGGGAGGACTTTGGACTGCGTGCAAAGGCACACAACTTCACTTTGGAGGAAATGAAGGAAGGCATTGCCTTTGCTCATGCCCACAACTGCAAGGTGTATCTGACGGTGAATATATTTGCACATAATGAAGACATGGAGGGAATTCGGTGTTACTTTCAGTCTTTACAGCAGGTGGATATTGATGCTCTGATCATATCAGACCCGGGGGTGGTCATGCTGGCAAAGGAGCTGCTTCCGGAGGTGGAGCTTCATATCAGCACTCAGGCGAATAATACGAATTATGCCACCTATCGGTTTTGGCATGATCTGGGAGCAAAACGGGTAGTTGCTGCAAGAGAGCTTTCTTTAGCAGAGATTAAGGAAATACGCAGTCGTATACCGGAGGATATGGAAATTGAAGCCTTTGTTCATGGGGCCATGTGCATTTCCTATTCCGGAAGATGTCTTCTCAGTAGTTATTTTACCGGGCGGGATGCCAACCAGGGAGCCTGTACCCATCCCTGCCGGTGGAAGTATGCAGTCGTGGAAGAAAAACGACCGGGAGAATATCTGCCGGTCCGGGAGGATGAGAGGGGTACCTATATCTTTAATTCTAAAGACTTATGTATGATTGAATATATACCGGAACTGCTGGATGCCGGTATTGACAGCTTTAAGATAGAAGGCCGGATGAAAACGGCTCTTTATGTAGCAGCAGTTGCACGGACCTATCGAAAAGCACTGGATGACTATATGCAGTCGCCGGAACAGTACCGGCAGAATATGGAGTATTACAGGGAGGAAATTGCCAAGTGTACCTATCGGCAGTTTACCACCGGATTCTATTTTGGGAAAACGGATTCGGATTCTCAGATTTATGATAATAACACCTACGTAAAAGAATATACTTATCTTGGTATGGTACAAGCCATTGATTCAGAAGGCTGTCTGGTTCTGGAACAGAGGAATAAGTTTTCGGTAGGGGAAAACATAGAAGCCATGCTGTTTGATGGCAGCAATCAGCTTCTGACTGTGCAATCCATTCAGGACGAGGAGGGCAGACCGATGGAATCCGCTCCTCATCCAAAGCAGATATTACATGTCAAGCTGGATCAGATACTGCCCATTGGCTGTATCTTAAGAAGAAAAGAGGATTAACCTTCTTCCAGTCGACTGCGGAGCTTTTCCAAAGCCCGTTTTTCAATCCGGCTGACATAGGAGCGGGAGATGCCCAGCTTCTGGGCCACATCCCGCTGGGTCACCGGATCCCGGTTGTAAAGACCATAGCGCAGGATGATGATTTCCTGTTCTCTTGGGGTTAAGGTGCTGCCCAGCAGGGTGTAAATGGACTGGATATGATTTTCAGTGATTAGCTGCTCCAATACATCTTCGTTGGTGCATTCCATAATATCCATGAGATTAATCTCATTTCCTTCCTTGTCAGAACCGATGGGCTCATACAAGGAAACCTCTCGGGAAGATTTTCGTTCCTGCCGCAGCAGCATCAGCAGTTCATTTTCGATACAGCGGGAGGCATAGGTGCCAAGCTTGTTGCCTTTGGACCGGTCATAGGTATTGATTGCTTTGATTAACCCGATGGTTCCGGTAGAAATCAGGTCTTCCATATCCCGTTCGCCACTGTTATATTTCTTCACAATATGAGCAACCAGCCGCAGGTTGTGCTCTACAAGCAGATTGCGGGCGGCTAAGTCCCCCTTCTGACTTTGGGTTAGATAGTATAACTCTTCTTCCGTAGTCAGTGGTTGTTGAAATGTCTGCATGGTGAACCTCGGAAGGAGTAGTATTGGTTTATTTTATGTTTTGCATAAAAGAAAAGTGCTTTTCCAAGAGGAAAAAAGACGAAATTAAGAGTAATATTATAAAAGTTCATAATAATAAATGGTGATTATTGTTAAAAATTAAGAAAACAAACAGTAGTATTTCCCAAGGTTGTATGTTAAAATTATACCAATAATGGTGAATGTGAGGT
>JAIECC010000316.1 GCA_029068665.1 Lachnospiraceae bacterium | reverse complement strand
ATATATATATTGGTATATGCCGTTATTAGCAGAAAATACTGATGGAGTTGAAAAGAGGTACAAAATGCAGATATATCATAAATGGAGAGGTCTTCGGCTTGAGATAACTGAATATATTACACAACACCGCATACCTGAAAGCAATTTTAGGTTTTTAGGCATTTACGAGTGGAAGAATATTTATGACAAAGTATTGGAACGCTTTGTAGATGAACAATATTCAAGAAAACATGGACTGCATTGGTCCAATACTAACGATGGCTTTCAGAAAAGTATTGGATAGCTGAATGTAATCCTTCTGTAATTGAGCTTATTATCAATGATACCTATTTAGTAAAGGACTATTATATTACTGATAAAAAATTTAACTGGCTTATTACCAGTAATCACCATGATATCATCTATTTTATGGGAAATGGGCTGGATTTGGAAACGATAAAATCAGCAGTTTCGTCTGCAAATTAAGGGCATTATAATCCATACTTTGACCTTATATCGGAAAGCACATCCTCTGCATCTCGATACTTTTCCTGTTCTCTGGATTTCTTCAATTTTGCAAGTATCCCTTCTTCCGTCATCGGTGCATAAGGGTTTTCCTCTTCTACTCTTACTTGAATTGTACTAGCCATAAATAACACCTCCATTTTTATTATAGTATCGATTTAATGCCAAATCAATACATTTGTATTGCTTTTGCATTAAATCCTTTAGAACTTATTACAACAGGATGTTTTAGTTATTTCCGCTATATTTTAATTGAATCTGCCATCGGTTTCTGCTATGATTATTTTGGGGTTTTTTGTAGTGTAGCAGGAATAAAATATTCCATCAGATATACTGAAATTTATTATGAAACAATACGTGGTATAGAAACGAAAGCCAAAAACAAAGGTTCAGAATTGATAAGGAGATAGAGCTGTGCAGAACATTCAAAAAAAAGGAAAGACATTTTCAAAAATTGAGGGTACTCGGAGGAAGAAATCGATGCAGGTCACAGACAGGGTGTACAGAAGAGTCACCGCATTTACGATATGCTTAATCCTCATCCTGTCCAATATCATAACAGTATCGGCCGACAACGGACAGTCCAATAACCGGACCGTTAAAGCCGGCATCTTCTACTTTGAAGGTTATCACATGAAGGACGAGGAGGGCAGACTGACCGGCTATGGGATTGAATTTCTCAATATGGTCTCTGAATATTCCCATCTGAATTTCCAGTACACGGGCTATGACAACTCTTGGAATGATATGCTGAATATGTTGGAAAACGGTGAGATTGACATAGTGACCTCTGCCCGGAAGACTTCCGAGCGGGAGGAGCGCTTCGCCTTTTCTCTCCCTATCGGCAGAAACAATACTGTTCTCTCGGTCAGGGCCGATAATACACAGCTGCATAGCAGTGAATACAGGACTTATAATGGAATGACGGTAGGACAGCTGACAGGAAGCAGTCAGAACCAGAGTCTGGTGGAGTTTGCAGAGGAGAAAGGATTTTCCTACCAGACAAAGGAATACAATGATGCCGATGCCCTTGTGGCTGCTTTGCAGGATGGCGAGATTGATGCAATCCTTTCCAGTGATCTGAGAAAGGCTGAAAATGAAAGGACTCTGGATATTATTGCGGAGGATAACTTCTACGCAATTGTCAGAAAAGACGACACAGCGCTGCTTAACGAAATCAACTATGCCATTGAGCAGATGGATCAGAATGAGGGCGACTGGAAAAATGAGTTGTATTACCGCTACTATGGTCCGGTTTATTCCTCCGCACTGACCTTTACGGAGCGCGAGCAGGCATACATTCAGGCGGTGATCTCCGGAGAAAAAAAGATTACCGTAACTGCCCTGGGCGAAAGAGAACCTTATTCTTATGTGGAGGACGGAGAATTAAAGGGTATTCTGCCGGATTATTTTGCCTACGTCATGGAGATGGCCGGACTGCCTTATGAAATCGTGATACCAGAGAACAGGGCGGACTATGATACCATGGTGAACACCAACAGCGTGGATGTGGTTATTGACAGGATCAGCTCCAGCGCTGTCATGGAGGAGGCAGCTTACCGTGGTTTTAATACGAGTTCCTATATAACCACAGGGGTGGCAAGGGTAACAAGAGAGGATTTTACCGGAGATATCAAAAGGATTGCCGTATCAGATTCACAGAGCGGTACTATGATTTCACAGAAGTTTCATGGAGATTTTGAATTTGTGAACTATTCTACCAGAGAGGCTGCGATGCAGGCTGTTCTGGATCGGGAGGTAGATGCCGCATATGTATATGCCTATACGGCACAGTTGTTTGTGAACCGCGACACTACCAATTCCCTGTATTACAGCGTAGCGAACGATATGAGCATAGACTTTCAGATGTATGTCCGTGACAGTGCAGATCATGAGTTGATTACCATATTGAATAAATGTATCCAGCAGACATCCAACGATACCCTGAATCAATTGGTTTTAAAACATACTTCCTATGCCATTGAGGATATGAATCTTCTGCAATATATGCAGGCAAATCCGAAGTTCATGCTCATGGTGGCTTTGGCAATCCCCTTGATTATCTTCATTATTCTGGTACTCTATCTGCGGGGACGATGGAGCAGGAAGCTTCTGGATACCACAGAACAATCAAACAGGGCTATGAAGGAACAGCTTGCTATTGTGGAAACATTAAGCCGTGACTATACGAATGTTTTTGCCGTCAATGAAGAGCGTGGTACCGCCAGAATTATAAAATTGGAAGGTTATGTGACGAAGGGATTGAAAGAGGATTCGCAGGAAGAGCAGCCTTATGCCCCGATTTTGAACCAGTATATCCGGGATCGTGTCCATCCGGAGGATCAAGAGTATCTCACACAGGCTCTTTCTCTGGACAACGTCAGGGAGCAGATAGGCTCGAATGGGGAATACACGGGGAGCTACCGTATACAGGCAAATGGAGAAGACCATCATTTCCAATATACCTATGTGAAGGTTGGGGAAAACGCTCTTGAAGAGGACAGTTTTATTCTTGCGGGATTCCGCAATATTGACGAGGTGATCCGTAAAGAGCAGGAGCAGAAGGCAGTTTTGTCGGAAGCTCTGATGCAGGCTCAGCATGCTAACAATGCCAAGACCACCTTCCTCAATAACATGTCCCATGATATTCGTACACCAATGAATGCAATTATTGGTTTTACAACGATTGCCGCCAGCCATATTGACAACAAGGATCAGGTTAAGGACTGCCTACAGAAGGTGCTTTCTTCCAGCAATCATCTTTTAAGCCTGATCAATGATATTCTTGACATGAGCAGAATTGAAAGCGGAAAGGTACAGATCAAGGAACAGGAATGCAATCTTTCTGAACTGATCCATAATCTGGTGAATATTATCCAGCCTCAGGTCAAGGCAAAGCAGCTTGAACTGTTCATTGATACCTATGAGGTTGCCAATGAGGATGTCATAGCGGATGCGTTAAAGATGAATCAGGTATTTATCAACCTGATGAGCAATGCCGTCAAATATACGCCGGCAGGAGGAACCGTTTCCTTCCGGATCATGCAAAAAACAACATTTCGTCATGGATACGGCGATTATGTATTTATCATAAAGGATAATGGAATCGGTATGTCCCCGGAATTTGTGGAACATATTTTTGAACCGTTTGAGCGGGAATCCAGTGTAACCCAATCCGGTATTGAGGGAACGGGACTTGGCATGGCAATAACGAAAAATATTGTGGAAATGATGAATGGTACTATTTCTGTTGAGAGTGAACCTGGTAAGGGAAGTGTATTTACGGTAGAACTTACACTCAAGCTGCAGGATGTCGAAAAGAATGCAGCGCAGTTAAAGGAACTGGAAGGCCTGAGGACCCTGGTAGTGGATGATGACTTTAATGTCTGCGACAGTGTAAGTAAAATGTTAAAACAGCTTGGTATGCGCTCCGAGTGGACCACCTCCGGTAAGGAAGCGGCATATCGCGCCAAAGCCGCACATGAAGAAGGGGACGCCTACCATACCTACATCATTGACTGGCAGATGCCGGAGCTGAGCGGTGTAGAAACAGCAAAAAAGATCCGCAGTACGGTTGGCGATGCTGTTCCTATTATTATCCTGACGGCATATGACTGGTCAGATATTGAAGAAGAGGCAAAAGAGGCCGGTGTTACGGGATTTTGTGCAAAGCCACTCTTTATGTCCGATCTGAAATCAGCGCTGCTTGCCGCAAATAATCCGCCTGATCAAGAGGAGGAAGCTGCTGCATGGACAAAGGTTGATTTCAATGGAAAGCGCATTCTGCTTGTGGAAGATATAGAATTAAACCGCGAAATCGCAGAGGTAATATTGACAGAGGCCGGATTTGTTGTGGAAACGGCTCCGGATGGAACAGATGCCGTTTCAATGGTAGAGAAGTCAGCAGAATATTATTATGATGCTGTTTTGATGGATATACAGATGCCGATTATGAACGGCTACGAAGCAACCCGCACAATCCGGAATATGTCAAGAAAAGACATCAAGGATTTACCGATTATCGCCATGACAGCCAATGCTATGGAGGAAGACAAGGAAGCTGCATTAAAAAATGGAATGAATGCCCATCTCGCCAAGCCGGTTGATATTGAGGCGTTAATAGATGTACTGAAACAATTTCTTAAATAAAAATCATCCGGCGCACGATTAGAGAAGGATTCTTCCCCTACTCCTGCGCCGGATGATTTTTGAAAGATGAAAGGAAGGGTATCTATGTCATCTGAGCTTATGAAGTCCCTGACCCAAACCACTTTTCAACAGCGGGAACAGAACAATCATTATACAAATTATGAAGCGGAGTTTGCCTTTTACCATGCTGTAAAGGAAGGGAATTTAGATGCAGTCAAAGAATTCATGACCCCTTTAGGTACCAATCATATGGGTACTCTGTCGAAAAATCCGATTCGGAATCTCCGCTATCATTTTATTATTTCCGTTGCCATGATTACCCGGTTCTGTATTGAAAGCGGATTATCCCCGGAATATGCTTATACATTAAGTGACCTGTATATTCAGAAAGCGGATGTAACGGATTCCGCGGAAAGCATCCAGCAGCTTCACAAAGAAATGATCTATGATTACACCCGACAGATGCAGCTGCTTGTAAAGGAACAGACCTACTCCAAGCAGATTGTGCTTTCTCTGGATTATATCTATGCACATTTACAGGAGTCCCTTACCGTAAAAGATATTGCAGATGCCATTCATCTAAATCCCAGCTATCTGTCCATGCTGTTCAAAAAGGAAATGCAGATTTCCATATCTGAATATATCCGGAAGGAACGCATAAAAGCGGCAGAGAATCTTCTGAAATACTCCGACTTCTCTGCCACTGATATCAGTAATTATCTATGCTTCAGTTCCCACAGTCATTTTATCAAGATATTCAAGCAATATACCGGCTATACCCCTAAGGAATACCGGAACCGGTTCTTTCGCCGAAACTGGGAATAACCGCTTTACAGTAACTTTATGATTTCGTCCCGAACCTCTGCATAATGCTCATCAAGCAAACCAAAGTCCATTTTCTTATAGGACCATGCTGCCCTTCCGATTCCATAGCATTCAAATGCATCATGAATATCCCGATACCATCTCAGGGTACTTTCAAGCTCTGCCCGGTCAATGACACCATATTCTCCACAATATAACGGAACCTGATATCGTTCTGCCGTATCTGCCGCTTCCTTAAATAACGCAAGAAACAGGTCTTTACTATATTCCGTATCTGCACTTACCGTATCACCAAAATTATCCACCATCATCTGCTTCAGATACTTCCTTGTATCTTCTACATAACGCTGTGCCGGTGCCGGATATACGGTACGATAATCTAACGGCATTCCCTCCGTCCAGCTTGCACCCTGATGGGTGAAAATAAGCGGTTCATAGCAATGGAAGGTGAAAATAATATTGTCATCCTTCGGCGGCTCCAGCAGCTTTACATTGGTCACGCTGTTGTAGCAGACACCACCGTACATAATCCTTACATCCGAATCAATCGCCCGTATAGCATCAACAGTCTTTGCAATCAACCGGTTCCATTGCTCTGACACATCCGGGTCTACGATTTCATTCAAAAGTTCCAAAACCAGAATATCCTTATCCTTCACAAACCGCTTTGCCATGGTAATCCAAAGTTTTGTAAACCGTTCCAAAAGCTCCGGTCTGTCAAAAAATCCCTTAGAATCTTCCTGATTATCAAATACATATCCGGCTGTCTTATGCAGATCTAAAATCATATTCAGGCCATGCTTCTTACACCATGCAATACAAGTCTCAATATACTGATACCCCGCTTCAATAGGAGTTCCATCTTCTGTTTCTACCAATTCATAGTCAATAGGAACCCGTACATGGTCCAGCCCCCATGCAGCGATCCGCTCGATATCTGCCTCTTTAATAAAGCTGTCATAATGCTCCTTGGTATGAACACACTGAGACAGCCAGCCACCTAAATTAACCCCATGCATAAATCCGTCTAACTTCTTCATCCTGTTACCTCCATTTTACCCTTTTGTTTCCATAATGAATACCTGCTCTTTCTGTCAGCATACCCTGTAATGCATTTTAAAAATACCATATTTGTTTTGAAAATAACATATTTATTACATCAATTCTGGTCCTTTCTTAAATCGGTTCTTCAAGGACAGATAGTATATCAACATCATGAACAGCGGCTGCTGCCACGACAAGCCTATGACATACCCAATCAGTTTTATGTTCGTAAATAAAATGCCAACTATAAAGGCACAAACGGAAGAAACCATAATTAACCATTTGGTAAATACCACCTCAGATTCCGTAACTATGTCCTTCTTTCTGATTGTTGTTACCCTAAGCAACACTGCAAAAATCAGAATAAATATCGTCGCAAACAATACAGCTGATCCTATCGTAAGAAAAGCCGTCAATTCGTTTACTCCCGCAACTGCAAGGTTCGCTAATGGTGTAAAATCAGAACCGTCAATATTTATGTTGTCCACATATTCGATCAAATTTTCGCCTAACATTATATTATATATTTCTCTTATATATCCTACTGAAAATATCCAATTAAGTATTGATACTGCGACCAGTAGAACTCGTCTGATTAAATCTTTGTTCATTATAATTTCTCCTCAAACTTCACATTTATTTCTCTGTATTATTTC
>JAIECC010000315.1 GCA_029068665.1 Lachnospiraceae bacterium | reverse complement strand
ATCCATGTCCATCGCCCCTTCTTCTACAAACTATAATGCCATGATTCCCACCAGACACAACAGGGCGGTCACAATACTGAATGCGGCAACGACCTGTGTCTCCGAATATCCACAAAGTTCAAAGTGATGGTGAATCGGTGCCATCTTAAAAGGCCGCTTTCCCGTTGCCTTATAGGAGGTCACCTGAATGATAACTGACAATACCTCTACCAGATAAATCAGGGCAACAATCGGAATAAACAGCGGCATTTCCATAATATATGCCGTTGCCGCCACAAAGCCGCCCAAGGCAAGAGATCCGGTATCTCCCATAAAGACTCTTGCCGGATAGACATTATAGACCAGAAATCCCAGCAAAGCTCCTACGGCTGCACAGGTAATAGGTTCGATTCCTGCTTTTATGCCTACAGCAACCACAGTAAAGAATGTGGCGATCAGTACCGTTACAGAGGAAGCAAGACCATCCAGACCATCCGTAAAGTTGGCGCCATTTACCGTACCCAATACTGCAATAAATAAAATGGGTGCATACCAGAAGCCTACCTCCAGATAGTGACCACTCCAAAACGGAATCATCATCCGGGTCCCCAGCTCTGTCTGGGTCATGATATAATAACAGAATACACCGGTTACAATAATCTGCAGTGCCATCTTCTGCCAGGCCCGAAGACCCATGGAGCGCTTCATTACGACCTTAATATAATCATCCAGAAAACCAATCAGTCCAAATCCCAAAGTTACAAATAAAATCGGAAGAATCTTGGGATAATCCTTCACGTAAATCAAAGCGGTTGCAACAATGCTGCATAAAATGATCAGTCCGCCCATGGTAGGTGTACCGGACTTTTTCAAATGAGACTCCGGTCCGTCATCCCGTACAAACTGTCCAAACTTCAGTTTTTTCAAAAACGGGATAATGATCGGACTTAACACCACACTGATTCCAAATGAAATCAGGACCGGTAATACTATGTCGTAATTTATATTCATGATACACACCTCGCACTTTTGTACTTTAACTATCCTAGTATAATGCTTTTCCCTACGATAATCAAGCCTATTCCCCTGCACGAACGCCCCACGGTCATTCCTGAGTCGGGGGCACTTCTGCCTCATATTCTGCTTCTATTCCAAGATATGGTAAAATATTCTCATAAATCCGCTGTGCCACCGGAGCTGCTATGGTTCCTCCATAATAGATTCCCGTAGGCTCATTGATCAGCACTAATGTAACCACCTGGGGATTATCTGCAGGAGCAATTCCAATATAAGCGGAAATATATTTACCATTTCCCCTTGGCAGCTTTTCACTGGTAGCTGTTTTTCCAGCAATCCGATATCCCTCTACCTGTCCCCGCTTTCCGCTTCCTTCTGCCACAACGGCTTCCAACAGCTCCCGCATGGTTGCAGAGGTTTCTTCCGAAATCACACCGGTTTCTACCGGGTATTCATAGGTCTGGAACCGGTTTCCCTCCGGATCCTGGGCATACATACCGAAATGAGGGGTGACCAGATTTCCACCATTTACAATGGCACTGACAGCCGTAATCAGCTGCATGGGTGTAATCTGAAAGGACTGTCCAAAGGACATAATTGCCAGGTCCACTTCTTTGACATCTTCCGGCTTATGCATAATGGAATTAGCCTCTCCGGGCAAATCAATCCCGGTCCGATTCATAAGACCCAGCTGCCTATAGGTATGATACATATCTTCTACCCCTACTCTTGCCCCCACATCCATAAAGACCGGATTACAGGAATTCATAATACCCTGACGAAAGGTTTCCAGTCCGTGTCCGGTGGTTTTATGGCATCGTATGGTCCGGTCTCCTACAATCCGGTAACCGGGACACACAAAGGTATCTTCTACTGACAACACTCCTTTTTCAAAGGCGGCTGTTGCTGTTACTGTTTTGAAAATGGATCCTGGCTCATAGGTATCATTAATGCAAAAATTACGCCACATCTGATTCAGAGCATTCTGTTTTTCCTCCTCATTACTATATGCCACATCCATATTCAGCGTATACGGATCATTCAGATTATATTCCGGTGCATTTACCATGGCATAAATCTCACCATTCTGAGGATTCATTACAATAATCGATACGCCGATGGCCTCCTTTGCAATCAGAGTCTTTTCTGCTTCCTGCTGAACATAGGACTGAATATTGGCATCTATGGATATATACAGATCATTACCAGCAATGGGTTCCTGTCTGGATTCTGCCGTGTTGGCAAGTTCAATGCCATTGGCATCCGTCACCGTTAAGATATAACCATTCTTTCCCTGCAAAACGGAATCATATTCTACCTCCAGTCCTACAATCCCCTGATTATCCGAACCGGTAAAGCCCAGCACCTTGGATGCCATATCGTCAAAAGGATAATAACGCTTATAATCCTCGTCTACCATAACCCCATCCATGTGATAGGAGCGTATGAGATCGGCAATTGCCTTATCTACATTACTTTTAATTCTTTCCCTGGAAGATACTTTTTCAACCTTACTTCGTATACTATCTTCTGACATGTCCAGTTCTCTGCTCAACACTTCGATTACCTGCTCGGGGTCCGTAATCTGACTATGTATCACTGAAATCGTACAAACCGGCCGGTTTCCTGCCAGTACCACTCCATTCCGGTCCAGAATCCTTCCTCTGGGTGCTTTGATGGCCCGTTCCCGTTCATGAAGTGCCTGGGCACGCCCGGAATAATATTCACCCTGCCCAATCATAATGTATCCCAGCCTGCCGATTAAGAACATGGCTGCCGCAAAAATCATACAGAACATGACCAGCATTTTTTTTCGGTTATAGGTCTTTACTCCTGTCATGGTTTCCATCCTTCTGTAGTATCTGTATAGTATACGCCGCTCCACAGAAGGTTATGCTATTATTCTTGTACCGGCTCCTGAGAATTACCTTCCGGTGTTCCCTCACCGTTACCCGGCTCCGTCTCATTAGGAGTACCATTTTCCGATGTACTATTCTCCTCCGATGTTCCGCTTTCCGGCTCTGTTTCACCCTGAACCGGTATTGCCGCTTCATCCACTACCGGACTACCATCATCCACACTGGTATTACTTTGAAATACATTCATATATGGAAGCACTTCCTGGAAAATATCATGTGCCAGCAGGGAAGAAGCTCCACTGTGGGACTGATCGGCCTCCTTTGGTTCATCAACCACAACATATAATACAATTTTCGGCTTTTCCACCGGTGCAAAGCCAATAAAGGAAATCACATATTTTTCATTTCCACGGGGCAGTTTTTCCGCCGTTCCCGTCTTGCCGCCAATGCTATAGCCTTCCAGACGAACTCTTTTTCCGGTTCCGTTTTCTACTGCCTGATATAAATATTCTTTCAATAAACCGGAGGTATCTTCTGAAATGGTCCTCCTTAAAACCGTTGGTTCATAGCTGGTAATCACATCTCCATTTTCATTGATGATCTGTTTCATAATATGAGGCTGGTAATAATTACCACCATTAATTAACGAACAAAAGCCCGTACACAACTGAATCATGGATACATTCTGTCCTTGTCCAAAGGATGTAGTTGCCAGCTCCATAGGATTCAAGCCTTCTTCGGTATAGAACAGCCCTGCCGTATTAACCTCACCCGGCAGATCCACATAGGTTCTGGCACCAAAGCCAAAGGCCTTTTCATATTTATAAAAAACAGATGCTCCTTCCTTTTGTACGATTTGCATTAACGCACAGTTGCAGGATTGCATAATCGCTCCTTCTACTGTTACCGTTCCATGACCGCTTAACAAATGACAATTCACCGGGCGCTCGTCTTCAATTACCGTATAGTGTCCATCACAAGGAAAAGAATCGCCGTCATGAATTACATCCTCTTCCAGACCTGCTGCAACGGTAAATGGTTTAAAAGTAGAGCCGGGTTCAAAGCTGTCGCTGATAATATAATTTCGCCAGAGCTTATTCAAGGCATCCAGCTGTTCTTCATCTGACATTTGATTTACAAGTTCCTCACCGCTTGGTGCTGAAATTACAGTCGGTATGGGTTCTGCCGGCTGTGGTTCTCCTTCCGCATTTTCTCCGTTTCCCTCTGGTGGTGTTTCAGCGGTTGGCTGAACCATCCGTGTAAAGGAGTAAGAACCATCCGGATTCGCAAACTGATAATAAAAGTATTCTTTATTGTAAGGCTGATTACAGTCAAAGGTATAGGAGTTTGCCATGGCAAGTATTTCACCATTATTGGGGTCCATGGCCAGCACCGAAACATTTAAGGCACCGGTTTCTGCCATGAATTCTGCAATCTGCTTCTCCACAATCATCTGAATATTGGTATCCAGTGTAGTTACCACCGAATATCCATTCCGGGGCTCCCGTATGGTACGCTGCAGGGTCTGGTCACTGGTCAGATATCCATACTGCCGGCCTTCTATGCCATTTAATTCCTCATTGTAATACAGCTCAATTCCGGAATTTCCAACGTTGCCGCTTGCAGTAAACCCTAATACCTGACATGCCAGAGTACTATATGGATAATATCGCTGGTATTCGTCCTCCAGCCACACCCCTACTATATATCTGCCATTTTTCGTTTCCAGATATTCATTATATGGCACCACCACATCATAAGGCAGCTTTCGCGCCATAATCTTATACAGAGAATCTTTATCTTCCAATGCCGCATGAATCTCTTCATCCGTCAAGCCAAAATAAGTCTTTAATGCAGAGATGACCAGTTCCTGCTTTGTGGTTTTTTCGCCATTCTCTAATTCTACCTCTTTACTGCCTTCAGCCAGAATGATCTTCGGCTCTATTATCAGATTGTACACTTTGGTACTGGTTGCCAGCTCTGTTCCATTCCGATCCAGAATATCTCCCCGCCGATAAGGAATCGTGATACTATCATACCGCTGCTGGGACAATATCCGCATCTCATATTCCTCTCCCTTGACCTGCTCTATGTACACTAATCTGCATAAAACGACAATAAAGCCGACCAGAACAATTGCAAAAACACCTGTCAGCTTTATTTTCATTCTATGTAAAAACTTTTTTCTTACCTTACGTTTTTTTTGTCCAGCCATAATTTTCTCCTGTTCGTTCTGCCGAATTTGAAACCGCTTCTTTCCCATTTCCTATTGGACATCCGGAACTTCATGAAACTGCCTGACATAATCGGCCTCCGTCAAATTGTAATACACAACCTGACCTTCCACAGGGTATACCATTCCCAATTGATTGACTGCAATATCCCGAATCTGTTCCAGATTAACACTGCTGTTAATCTTTGCTTCGTAAGCATTGTTGTCATCTGTAAGGGCTTCAATCTCTGACTGCAGCATAGAAATGGAATCACTCTGATTTGCCACCTTTGCCTGCATGGACAGCATCAGTGTGCAGGCACCCAGTGTAGCCGCCACTGAAAAAGTCAGAAATACTGCAAATGCAGGATTCATTGCAAGCTTTAATCCCCTCTGCTGCTTTGCTTTACGAACCTTTGCATATCCCGGTAATTCTTCTTCATAGGTGCGTTCCGGCCTGATGTACTGTGGCTGTTCTGCCAGCTTCCTTGCTGCCGTTCCATCCGTATAATATCTTATATTCCTTTGCCTATACTCTCTCATTCATACTCCAACTTTCTATCCTATTTTTTCAAACACACGAAGCTTGGAACTCTTCGCACGTGAGTTATCTTCCAGTTCTTTCTCCTGTGGAATCACAGGCTTTCTTGTGATTGTTCTTCCCCTCGATACTCTCCCGCATGTACACACAGGAAAGTCCGGCGGGCAGATGCAGGGATTCTCATTTCGCTTAAAGATGGTTTTTACAATCCGGTCCTCCAGGGAATGAAATGTAATCACACATAGTCTCCCTTTTGGATTTAACAGATCGATCATGTCATCTAAGGAATTATTCAGTACCTCTAATTCATGATTCAATTCAATCCGGATGGCCTGATAAGTCCGTTTGGATGGATGACCGCCATTTAACCGTGCCTTGGCAGGAATGGCCGCTTTAATCACTTCATTCAACTCTTCCGTTGTTTCAATCGGTTTCACAGCCCTGGCTTGTACAATATGCTTTGCAATGTTTTTTGCAAAACGTTCTTCTCCATAATCACGAATCACCCGGAACAATTCCATTTCACTGTATTCATTTACGATATCTTTTGCTGTTTTATTCTGTCTTTGGTCCATTCTCATATCCAGCGGAGCGCTTTCGCGGTAGGTAAAACCTCTACCTACCGTGTCCAGCTGATAAGAAGAGACTCCTAAATCAAGAACGATTCCATCAACACCGTTGATGCCCAGTTCCTGTATCCTGTATTTCATATTGCAATAATTATCCCGAAGAATGGTCACCCTTTCTTCATAAGGTGCTAAGCGGGTCTTACTAACAGTGATGGCCGCTTCATCCTGATCGATTCCAACGAATCTCCCATGACCGGACAGCCTGCTGCAAATCACTCCGGCATGTCCTGCACCACCTAAGGTTCCATCCACATAAACACCTTCCGGCCGAATGTTCAGGTAGTCTATGGTTTCCTCCAATAATACGGATTTGTGTTGAAATTCCATGTCAGCCTCCTAGAATTCAATGCCGAGTGCTTCCAAATCTTCTACGATTTCATCCATGTTCTCGGCAATTTCAAGATTCCGTTTATTCCATGCCTCCATGTCCCAGATTTCAATCCGCTCGATATTACCTACAATTGCCACTTCCTTGGTAATACCGGCAAAATCCCGTAAAATCTGTGGCAGAAGAATCCTTCCCTGGCTGTCTAATTCACAATCAACAGCACCTGCCACAAAGAAATCCTTTGTCTGCCTTGCCCGCTTATTCAGGGTCGGCAGCTTTCTCAGCTTTGCCTGAAACTCATCCCACTCCTGGTCGGGATATCCATACAAGCAGCCATCCAGCCCCTTCGTCACGACAAAGGTCTCACCTAACTGCTCACGAAGCTTTGTAGGGATGATCAGTCTGCCCTTAGCGTCAACGCTATGATTAAATTGTCCTTTTAATCC
>JAIECC010000314.1 GCA_029068665.1 Lachnospiraceae bacterium | reverse complement strand
TGTACACATTCTGCATACATCCAGCTCCGGCATAAAAGCAATCTTTTTTATTTATTATTATTCTCCCAGTGACGTCTTTTCCGTTACGGTAACCTTCTGGTCATAACAGGTAAATATCTCATCTACAGTTTCCTTTTTCATCTTCGGGGTAACGAAACTGACAATCGGAACTACAATCAGACTGGCCACCATCGCAATTGCTCCGGCATTAATCGGTGAAGCAATAAACTTAAAGAACATGTTGGATACTGTAAGTCCCACTCCAACGATAAAGCTTGCCCAGACAGATGCCTTGGTAACCTTCCGGGAATACAGTCCGTACATAAACGGCGCCAGAAATGCACCTGCCAAAGCGCCCCAGGAAATACCCATCAGCTGTGCAATAAAGGTCGGTGGATTCAGTGCTATTACTACAGAGAGTATAATAAAGAACGCAATCAGAACCCGCATTACAATCAACTGAGTCTTTTCCTTCATTTCCTTTACGATGGTTCCTTTTATAAAATCCAGTGTCAGGGTTGAACTGGATGTCAGCACCAGGGAAGACAGTGTTGACATGGAAGCAGATAGTACCAGCACAATTACAATTCCAATCAGGATATCCGGCAGCGTGGAAAGCATCTGCGGAATAATCGCATCATACATAACACTTCCGTCTTCCTTATAGATTGCCTGACTGTCAAACAACCGTGCAAAGCCTCCAAGAAA
Source organism: Lachnospiraceae bacterium (assembly GCA_029068665.1). Classification (GTDB taxonomy): domain Bacteria; phylum Bacillota; class Clostridia; order Lachnospirales; family Lachnospiraceae; genus CAG-632. The sequence continues at coordinate 6,464 of JAIECC010000314.1, read as the reverse complement.
ATAGCAGCCTCCGGATATAACAATAGCAAATATGGTTGATACCACTGTACCGGTCTTAACCGAACGTTCATCCTTAATAGCATAAAACTTATGTACCATCTGTGGAAGGCCCCATGTTCCCAGAGAGGTCAGAACCACAACACCAAACAAATTCACTACATCCGGGCCAAAGAAGGAGGTAAAGGCGCCTTTTTGTCCCATGGTTATGGCAACATCGCTTTCGATTTCTGCCAATTGCCGGACTGCTTCATAAAAACCGCCATGGCCATTCAGCACAGCCACAATAACCAGCACGATTCCAATCAACATGATAATACCCTGAATAAAATCATTAATTGCCGTAGCCATATAACCGCCTAAAATAACATAAACACCCGTCAATACCGCCATGGTAATTATACATACGGCATACGGAATATCAAATGCCATTGCAAATAGTCTGGATAATCCATTATAAATCGATGCGGTATACGGAATCAGAAATATAAAACAAATCGCAGAAGCCGCAAGCTTTAATGCATTGCTTTCATACCGTTTTCCAAAAAAATCCGGCATGGTTGCAGATTCCAGCTTCTGGCTCATAACTCTGGTCCGTCTTCCCAGAATCACCCATGCCAAAAGACTTCCGATAAATGCATTTCCAAGTCCGATCCAGGTAGAAGCCAGTCCATAGCGCCAGCCAAACTGTCCTGCATAACCTACAAATACTACAGAAGAAAAATATGAAGTACCAAATGCAAAAGCTGTCATCCACGGTCCGACACTTCTTCCTCCCAATACAAAATCATTTACATTTGTCGCCTTCTTTCTGGAGTAAACTCCCACTGCAATCATAATTGCAAAAAAGACAAGCAACAGTATAATTTTTACTGCCATGTTTTTCTCTCCTCATTCTTTTGATTTTACAACATGAATAGTGTATCACATCTGCTGTATTAATTCAACGCATTAAAGTATTAAAATAAAAAATAACAGTTCAGCCGTATTTACTGAACTGTTAAAAATTTCATCCTATCTTCCATCTAAAAAACGCATTCTGGCAGATTCCTTCTGCTTTGGTGCTTCTGTCTTTACTACTTTTTTAACGGTGTCGGACAATTCATTTGCCATTTTATTTTTACAATTATCGCAAAAACGTCCTGTCTTAATCATAGCACCGCAATTCTCACACGCCAACCCCACCTGAGACGCATCAGAAAATGCCAGCCGCTCCTGTCGAACCCAACGCTTAATCTGATTTACAGATACTTCATTTGCTTCTGCCACCTCTGTGATGGATGCCTCTTTATGTTCCTTCACATATTGGCGAACTTCCTGAAACTTATTCTCCAGCTCTCTTTCACAGGCCGGACAAGTTGGTGTTCCAATATAATTGAACATCTTTCCACAGTTCTTGCAATTCCTAACTTCCATTCTTTTCCTCCTTACCAAATTCTATTGACAGGTCCTGCCATGTACTTTGATATCAAAAGCTCTTCCCAATACAAATGCTGGTATAATAAACCTGCTCTATACCAGCCTGCCGTAATACTTCAGTACACGCTTCAACAGTTGCCCCTGTCGTATAAATATCATCCACTAATAAAATTCTATTTAATTTTACATCATTTTTATGAAAGAGAAAAGCTTTTTTTAAATTATTCAATCGTTCCTTGTCATTTAACTCTTTTTGTGGTGTAGTATAAAGCCTCCGCACCAATAATCCGGAATACATCGGCACCTGCATTTGCCGGCTCAGGTACCTTGCCACCAATTCAGCCTGGTTATATCCCCGGCTTCTTTGCTTACGCCAATGGAGCGGGACCGGCAGGATTCCGTCCGGCTCTATTTGCCGAAAGTCCTGTTCAAACCGATTCCATATCTCTTCACCATAAAATTCTGCATACTCTCTTCGATTATGATATTTAAAAGCCATAACTCCATTTTGAACCGGTTCTACATAGTTAAACAATGGATAACCTTTTACATAATGCTTGGGAATCCGTCTGCAATCTCCGCAATATTCCTGTTCCTCAGATTCAAGTTCCTTTCCGCATTTCATACAACAGGGAGACTTAACATAAGGAAGCTTATCTCTGCATTCCGGGCAAATCAACCCGGCATGATTTCCTAATGCCACAATATCCTGACAAACCGGACAACGTCTGGGAAAAATCAAATCAATGATTGGTGTTGCTTTCAGCCTTCCTCCCTCCCGTCCTTCTGTATCTGCTCCTGAATCGCCCATTTCAAACCGGAATACCGCTTCTGTTCATCTACATTATCCACCATTTCATGTATCTTATACCCGTTTCCTACAATCACCACGCACTTCTTCGCTCTGGTAATGGCTGTATATAACAAGTTCCGGTGCATCAATACTTTGGGACCATTCAAAACAGGCAGGATTACAGCAGGATACTCGCTTCCCTGAGCCTTATGGATAGTAATGGCATATGCCAGCTCCAGTTCCTCTAACATCTTAAATCCATACTTTACCACCTTGTCATCATCCATGACTACCGTCAATTCCTCGGCATACGTATCAATCTCCCGAATCATGCCGATATCCCCATTAAATACACCCATGCCTTTTTCCTGCTCGAAGTATCCGGACCCATCATATACCGCCCACTCCAGCTTATAATTGTTCTTAATCTGCATCACTTTATCCCCTTCTCGAAATACAAAACCATGGGTTTCATATTCCCGCTTCTTTGGTGAAGGAGGATTCAAAATTTTCTGCAGTTCTTTATTCAGATTCTCAACTCCAAGCTCCCCCTGCCGCATAGGAGTCAGGACCTGAACCTCATAAGGTTTTGCCTGAACATACTTTGGCATTTTGGCAGAAACCAGTCTTCCCACTTCTTCAATAATATCCCGGGTATTGATCCTTGGCAGCAAAAAGAAATCCTTGCTTTTATTATTCATAGCCGGATATTCTCCACGGTTAATCTTATGGGCATTCATGACAATATCACTATTCTCATCCTGACGATAGACTGTGGACAGTTCTATGACAGGAAAGGCTCCGGAATGAATCATATCCCGCAAAACATTTCCAGGTCCCACACTGGGAAGCTGATTCACATCCCCTACCAGTATCAGGTGTGTCCCCGGCAGGATTGCCTGCAGCAGAGCATGCGCCAGATAGATATCCACCATGGACATTTCATCAATAATGATCACATCTGCTTCTAAAGGATTCTGGGCATTCCGTTCAAATCGATAACCGGCCTCTCCTTCCACACCGCCATTTAATTCCAACAAACGGTGAATGGTCTGGGCCTGATAGCCGGTAGCTTCTGTCATACGCTTTGCTGCCCGTCCTGTAGGTGCAGCCAGCCGTAATTCCAAACCTTCCTGCTCAAAATACTGAATGATGGTATTGATAACGGTGGTCTTACCGGTTCCCGGTCCGCCAGTGATAATAACCAGTCCGGAGGTTGCGGCCTGACGAACGGCAGAGTGCTGCAATTCATCCAGTTCAATATCAGATTTCTGCTCTAAGCGCTTTCGTATGCTTTGAAACTCAATATCCGGAACATCATAACTCAGATTTAAGTCCAAAAGCATCCTTGCTGTATCCAGTTCCTTATGATACTGGGTACTGCCATAAACCGCCGTGATACCTTCTATTTCCTTCATTATGATTTTTCGCTCCAGCTGCAAAGCCATTAATTGATTCTCTATAGCGTCTTCATAAGAATATTCAAATAAATCTCCATTCTCCGGCACCAAAAATCCAGCCACCTTACGAATCAGCATATCCTTTGGCAGATACATATGCCCAAGGCCTCCGGATTGACTCAGGGTATAAAGAATGGCAGAACGAATCCGAAACTCAGAATCCCATCCAATCCCTGCTCTTCTGGCAATTTCATCTGCTAATTTAAAACCAACCCCTTGAATATCTTCTGCAAGCTGATAAGGATTTTCCTCAATAATCTTATACATACGGTTCCCGTATTCATTATAAATCTTAACCGCCAGATGTGCATTGATACCATATTTTCCGAGAAACATCATAGCCTGTCGAATATCCTGGCTTTCATGAAACTGAATACCGATTTCTCTCGCCTTTCGTTCCGATATCCCCTTGATTTCTGCCAGCCGTTCCGGCTCGAATTCAATCATACGGAAGGTATCACCTTTAAATTTTTTAACAATCTGCATGGCAAGCACCGGACCAATCCCCTTGATGGCACCGGAGCAAAGATAACGTTCCATGCTGTCAGTATCCTCCGGCATACGAAGTTCATAGGAGGATATCTTAAACTGGGTTTCATAATAAGGATGATCCACTTCTTCCCCTTCTGCACAGATGTACATTCCCTGAGCTGCTCCTTCTACATACCCTACAAACACCCGGGAGTCCTCTGAGCTTTCATCCGGTAATACTGCCAGAACCGTATATCCATTCTCCTCGTTGCGGTATATAATTTTTTCAATACAGCCTTCAAGTTTCAATTTTTCTTCTCCTAACGCTTATATGCATTCGCATTCCGGCTCCTTATCCCACAGAAAAAGCTGCCGGAACATGGCACAGATTCTTCTGTGACACATTCATAGCAGCCCCTTACTATGATCTACATATTAATTTTCTGAGCAGCTCCGGCAACCTCCTGGGCCTCCGTTGTCGCTTCCACATTCTTAATATTCACTGCATTCATATTATTCTTCATGGATTCATACAGCGTCTGTGCAATTCCTATGTCTCCCCGTTCCGTCAAAAGGGATGCATATTCCTGCAGCATCATATCTCCAAAATACTCGATATACTTATTATCCTCTTCCTCTGACTTCGGAATGCTTTCCTTAACCTCTTTCAGCACCTGTTCAATCAGATAAGCTTCAAATTCCTTACAGGCATCCAACAGTTCTTCATCTGTTGCATTTTCCATGCCATTGCTGTTCAGCTTTTTTTCTAATGCAGATGCTTTGATGCTGCCCGTATCATTTTGCGTGTAGTAATTACCATAAACATCATTAATTGAGACTGCCATTTACCACACCTACCTTCTTAAGTTATTCGCCTGCTCCAGCATTTCATCCGATGCCTGAATTACCTTGGAATTCATCTGATATGCCCGCTGCGCAACAATTAAATTCACCATTTCATCTGCAACCTGTACATTGGATGCTTCTATGTACTTATGATGAATTGTACTCCTTCGGATTCCCTGTGTCTGTGATTCTTCCATGGGATTACCGGAAGCAACACTTTGACGATACCGGTTGCCGGAAGCTTTTACCAGACCAGCCGGATTGTTAAACTGTACGATACCAAGCTGTACAGTATATAACGGATTTCCATTGGCATCCCTCTGCACCAGATTAATCCGATCACTGCCATTGGCTGATACAGATACTGTACCGTCTTTTGCATAACTGATTGTAGTAGCATTGATTCCCTGAGGGATAATAATCATATTGTTATACTGATCCAGAACCGGATGTCCTTCCGATGTGCAGAGTAAGGTTCCGTTGGCTACCGGAGATGCTGCAAAGTTACCGTCTCTGGTATACTGAATCTCTCCGCTTTCTGTTCTGACCTTAAAAAATCCATCACCTTCAATTGCAGCAGCAAAAGGACTCTCACTTGGATTCAGATTACCCTCTGTAAACATACTGGTAATTGCTGCTGTCCGGCTTCCCAAGCCAACCTGAGCTCCTACCGGCTTCTCTTCTCCTGCATTATTTGTGGAACGGGTCTGTATCGTTTGATAAAGCAATGACTTAAATTCCGCTACCTCCGTCTTATATCCGGTTGTATTCAGATTCGCCAGATTATGGGCGATTGTATCTACATTTTCCTGCTGGGCAATCATTCCGCTTGCCGCAGTCCATAAGGATCTTACCATGGGAGTTACTCCTTTCCATTCCAGTTAATTTATACTTTCGTCATTAAAGCTTTCCAATCTCATTCACCGCTTTATCTAAGGTGGAATCGATGGTCTGCATCATCTTCTGATTGGTTTCATAGGCTCTGGTGATTGTAATCATGCTAACCATTTCATTGATGACATTTACATTTGAGGTCTCCAGATAACCCTGACGGGTCAATGCCGTTCCTTCAATCAAGCCTGCCTCCGGCAATGCATCATACATATTCTCGCCATACAGACTCAGTGCATCATAATTCTGAAAATCCACAATCCGAAACTGTCCTACCTGAACCTCATTTGCATAAATATTTCCCAATGAGTCAATGGTTACTTCTGCTGTATCCGCACCCGGAATCCGAATTCTCTGATTATTCGCCCCCAGCACAAAATCTCCATCCTTAGTCACAAGATAACCTTCCCTGGTAACCGTAAATGCGCCATCACGTGTGTAACGTATGCTCTCAACTCCGGCCTTGTTCGTTGTGCTAATGGTAAAAAATCCGCGACCTTCCAATCCCACATCATAGGTATTCCCGGTCTCCCGGAAGCCGCCCTCAGAAAAATCCGTATAGGTCTCGCCAATCTTAACACCCAGAC
>JAIECC010000313.1 GCA_029068665.1 Lachnospiraceae bacterium | reverse complement strand
AATATGTGCGGCGAATCAGGATTTTGCGTTATGTTACCCTGTTTGCCGTTCTGGTAGTGGTAATGCTGATACCGCAGGTCAGCGTGATTGCAGTCATTGTTATGATATATGGTATGAAAATCTCGGCGTTTCTACAGCCGCAGATTCATAAATACATTACCTCAAAAATCTTTAAAGAAAGAAGGTGAACGTATGGTGAATGTGGCAGCCAATGCCCTTGGGCTGCTAACAGGTATTGGCGGAATGCGGGCAGTACTATCTGAAGAAAAAACAGTAGACTTCTTCATTCATGAGTTAATCCCTTATAAATTCTTTGGACAGACGGTTTATATAACGACCACTCATGTCTGTGAATTGCTAATATTACTGGGGATTATTATTTTCGCATTAGCGGCAAGGTATAAGATTATGCATGCGGAAGAAATCCCAAGAGGATTTCAGAATGTAGTAGAAATGCTGATTGAAACTTTGAATAGTTATGTCCACGGTACAATGGGAAAGCATGGTACAAAGTGCTATGTGAATTATGTAGGCACCATCATGTTATTTATTCTGCTATGTAACATTTCGGGTCTGATCGGACTCCGGGCGCCAACAGCAGATTATGGAACCACCTTATGTCTGGCAATTATAACCGTTGCCATGGTGCAGTACAATAACGTGAAGTGGAATAAGTTTGGAGCGGTTACCAGTCTGTTCCAGCCACTATGGTTCCTGTTCCCAATCAATCTGATCGGTGAAGTGGCGAATGTCGTTTCCCTGTCCTTGCGTCTGTTTGGTAACGTAATGGCAGGTACGGTAATGATCAGCTTGTATTACACCTTAATGCCGGTGGTGGCAACAATCGGTATACCGGCAGCGTTTCATGCCTATTTGGATGTGTTCTCCGGAGCAATCCAGGCATATGTATTTACCATGTTGACGATGGTATTTATTACCAACAAAATAGAAGGTTAATAATGAAAATGGAGGAATTTTAGAATGAGTAGTCAGATCACAAACGAAGGTTTAATTTTAGCATGTTCAGCAGTTGGTGCAGGCCTTGCAATGATTGCCGGTATCGGTCCTGGTGTTGGTCAGGGTTATGCAGCCGGACAGGGTGCAGCTGCTGTAGGACGTAATCCGGGTGCAAAGGGTGACATTATGTCAACAATGTTGCTTGGACAGGCGGTAGCAGAGACCACCGGTCTTTACGGCTTGGTTATTGCATTGTTATTAATGTATGCAAATCCGTTATTATCCAGATTCCTTAAGCTGTAGTAAGGGATTCTATTCCTAAAATAAGCTGAAAGGAGGCTAGGATGTGTTAGATTTGTGTATTGGAATGTGCAGTACCGTTGCAGTATTGGAAGGACGGGTATTCGGTCTGGATGCCCAGCTTGTAGCAGATATCCTGATTCAGGGAATTGCGATCTTCCTGCTCTTTCTGTTCTTATCTTATGTACTGTTTGAACCGGTGAAGAAGGTTTTGAATAACCGTACAGAGCGAATCAAGAACGATATAGAAAGTGCCAAAAAGGATAAAGAGGATGCAGCAAAGCTGAAGGAAGAATATGACAGCAAGATTCACTCCGCAGATGCTGAGGTACAGGAAATATTAAGCGAAGCACGTAAAAAGGCAAAGAAACGGGAAAATGATATTATTGATGAAGCCAATGAAGAAGCCATGCGGGTGAAGAATCGGGCGAATCAGGAAATTGAGCTTGAGAAGACGAAAGCACAGGATGAGATTCGTCAGGAAATCATTCAGGTTGCAACGGCGATGGCAGCAAAGATTGTAGCAGTCTCTTTGGATGAAGAAAAGCAGAATGCTTTGCTGGAGGAGACTTTGAAGGAAATGGGTGATGATACATGGCTAAGCAGGTAAATTCTACTTACGGCGATGCACTCTTTGACCTGGCGGTAGAAGAAAACCAGGTGGAACCTATTTTGGAAGAACTGACAGGGCTGCTTCAGGTCATGGACGAAAATCAGGAATTGCTTCGTCTGTTGACCCATCCGGAAGTATTGAAGGATCATAAGCTGAAGATGCTGCAGGATATTTTTAAGGGCAGAGTCAGTGATGCTGTTATGGGTACGCTGTTAATCGTTGTAAAGAATGATCGAAGCAGTGAATTGCCGGATATTTGTCATTATGTGATTGGCAGGATAAAAGAGTATAAAAAGATCGGAATTGCCTATGTTACTTCTGCAGTAGAGCTGACAGGAGAGCAAAAGGCAAGAATCGAAAGTAAATTAGTTGCTACAACCAAATATGAGACTATGGAAATGAATTATTCCGTGGATGCTTCATTAATCGGCGGATTGGTCATTCGCATAGAGGACCGGGTGGTAGACAGCAGTATTAAGAGACAGTTAGAGAGAATGGCAGTTACACTCTCTCAAGGCTAAAGGAATATAGTACACGGATGTGTACGCAGGTCATGAGGACCTACTTATGACGAAAAATTTTAAGAAGAAAGAAGGTGCCGAGGCTCCATGAATTTAAGACCAGAAGAGATTAGTTCTGTCATCAAAGAGCAGATTAAGAATTATTCCGTTCAGCTTGAAACCGCAGATGTAGGTACGGTTATTCAGGTGGCAGATGGTATTGTTCGTATCCATGGATTGGAAAGTGCCATGCAGGGCGAGCTGCTTGCATTTCCAAATGATGTATATGGAATGGTCATGAACTTAGAGGTTGATAACGTTGGTGCTGTGTTGCTTGGTAATGCCAGCAATGTAAATGAAGGCGATACGGTTAAGACTACCGGACGTGTAGTTGAGGTTCCGGTTGGCGATGCAATGCTTGGCAGAGTAGTCAATGCATTAGGTCAGCCGATTGATGGCAAAGGACCAATTCAGACAACAAAGACCAGAGAAATTGAACGGGTTGCATCCGGTGTTATCAGCCGTAAATCCGTTGATACACCATTACAGACCGGTATTAAGGCAATTGATGCCATGGTTCCGATCGGTAGAGGTCAGCGTGAGTTGATCATTGGTGACCGTCAGACCGGTAAGACCGCTATCGCTATTGACACGATTATCAATCAGAAGGGACAGGGCGTAAATTGTATCTATGTTGCAATCGGTCAGAAGGCTTCTACCGTTGCATCCATTGTTAAAACATTAACGGAATATGGTGCTATGGATTATACAACGATTGTTGCATCTACAGCATCTGAACCGGCTCCATTACAGTATATTGCACCATATGCGGGCTGTGCGATCGGTGAAGAGTGGATGGAAGCAGGAAAGGACGTACTGGTGGTATATGATGACTTAAGTAAGCATGCCACCGCTTATCGTACACTCTCCTTACTCCTTCGTAGACCACCAGGGCGTGAGGCTTATCCGGGTGATGTATTCTACCTGCATAGCCGTCTGTTGGAGCGTGCAGCAAGATTATCCGATGAATTGGGCGGCGGTTCCTTAACCGCACTTCCGATTATTGAAACACAGGCAGGCGATGTATCTGCTTATATTCCGACCAATGTTATTTCCATTACAGACGGACAGATTTATCTGGAAACGGAAATGTTCAATTCCGGTTTCCGTCCGGCAGTAAATGCAGGTCTTTCCGTATCCAGAGTTGGTGGTTCTGCTCAGATTGGTGCTATGAAGAAGATTGCAGCGCCGATTCGTGTGGAATTAGCACAGTATCGTGAATTGGCAGCATTCTCCCAGTTCGGTTCCGAGCTGGATGCAGATACCAAGGAGAAGCTGGCACAGGGCGAGCGTATCCGGGAAATGCTGAAGCAGCCACAGTACGCACCGATGCCGGTAGAGCGACAGGTTGTAATTATCTATGCGGCTACCAAGAAGTATCTGCTGGATATTGCGGTGGAAGATATTCAGAGATTTGAAAAGGAACTGTTTGAATTCATTGATACCAAGTATCCGGAAATCTTTGAAACCATCCGTACCAATAAAAAGCTGGATGATTCTTTAGAGGAAAAGATGGTTCAGGCAATTACTGAGTTCAAAGCTGAGTTTGTAAAGTAGTGGAGGTGACGAATTATGGCATCCATGCGTGACATAAAGCGAAGGAAGGATAGCGTCACCAGTACGCAGCAGATAACCAAAGCGATGAAACTGGTTGCCACCGTCAAGCTTCAGAAGGCGAAGGCAAGAGCAGAACGGAATAAACCGTATTTTAATACCTTGTATAAGACCATTTGCTCCATTCTTGCCAAAACAGAGAATATGGATCATCCATATCTGCTGGACAATGGCAGTGACCGAAAGGCAATGATCGTGATTACCTCCAATAAGGGACTGGCAGGGGGCTACAATTCCAATGTAATCAAGGAAGTGGTCAACTCCGGTTTTCCGGTGGAGAATGTAGATATCTATGCCGTAGGAAGAAAGGGTACAGAAGGGCTGGCAAGGAAAGGCTATCGGATTGTAGAAGATGACTCTGAAGCAATCAATGAGCCGTTGTACCGGGATGCAGTGGATATCACCAAACGGGTACTGGAGTCCTATACAAAGGGTGAGGTTGGTGAAATCTATATGGCATATACCAACTTTAAGAATACGGTGTCTCAGGAGGCGAAGCTGATTAAGCTGCTTCCACTGAATATTGAAGAGCTTCCTCATGAAGAGGAAGAGGACAATATGATATTGATGAATTATGAACCGGAAGCAGATGAAGCTTTAGATGTATTGATTCCTAAATATATCGGTAATCTGTTGTACGGAGCATTCATAGAAGCGTTGGCCAGTGAAAATGGTGCCAGAATGCAGGCTATGGATTCGGCAACCACCAATGCAGATAATATGATTGCGGATTTATCGTTGAAGTACAATCGGGCAAGGCAGGCCTCCATTACACAGGAATTGACGGAGATTATTGCCGGTTCCGAAGCAATCAGTTAGAAATATCAGGAAAAGGAGAAAGTGATGGCAGATAAGAATATAGGTAAGATTGCCCAGATTATCGGTGCCGTACTGGACATTAAGTTTACGGAGGGACAGCTTCCGGAGATTAATGATGCAATCCAGATTACACGGGAGAACGGTGAAGTTCTGACTGTGGAAGTGTCTCAGCACATGGGAGACGATACGGTAAGATGTATTGCCATGGGCCCGACAGATGGTTTGGTACGTGGTATGGATGCAGTGGCAACCGGTAATCCAATTATGGTGCCAGTAGGTGAGAACACTCTGGGCAGAATGTTCAACGTGCTGGGTGAACCAATTGACAATAAGCCGGCTCCGGAGGTAGAAAAGCATTATCCGATTCACAGACCTGCACCAAAGTTCTCAGAGCAGGCAACAGAGACGGAAATGCTGGAAACCGGTATTAAGGTAGTAGACCTTTTGTGCCCGTATCAGAAGGGTGGTAAGATCGGTCTGTTCGGAGGTGCCGGAGTAGGTAAGACCGTATTGATTCAGGAGTTGATTCGTAATATTGCTACCGAGCATGGTGGATATTCCGTATTTACCGGTGTAGGTGAGCGAACCAGAGAAGGAAATGACTTGTATCATGAAATGACAGAATCCGGCGTTATTAATAAGACGACCATGGTGTTCGGTCAGATGAATGAGCCGCCTGGAGCCAGAATGCGGGTTGGTCTGTCAGGTCTGACCATGGCAGAGTATTTCCGTGATGAAGGCGGAAAGGACGTGTTGTTGTTCATTGATAATATTTTCCGTTTTACCCAGGCAGGTTCTGAGGTATCCGCGCTGCTTGGACGTGTACCAAGTGCAGTAGGTTACCAGCCGACCTTACAGACGGAGATGGGTGTGCTGCAGGAGAGAATTACATCTACCAAGAACGGTTCTATTACTTCCGTTCAGGCAGTTTATGTGCCGGCGGATGACTTGACGGACCCGGCTCCGGCAACTACATTTGCACACTTGGATGCAACTACCGTATTGTCCCGTTCCATTGCAGAATTGGGTATTTATCCGGCCGTTGATCCGCTGGAGTCTACCTCCAGAATTTTGGATCCAAGAATCGTGGGCGAGGAGCACTATAAGGTAGCCAGAGGTGTGCAGGAAATTTTACAGAAGTATAAGGAATTACAGGATATTATTGCAATTCTGGGTATGGATGAATTATCAGAAGAAGACAAGCTGGTAGTATCCAGAGCCAGAAAGATTCAGAGATTCCTGTCTCAGCCATTCTTCGTAGCCGGACAGTTTACCGGTCTGGAAGGTAAGTATGTACCGATTGAAGATACGGTTCAGGGCTTTAAGGAAATTCTGGAAGGAAAGCATGATGATGTACCGGAGAGTTATTTCCTGAATGCAGGAAGCATTGAAGATGTTCTTGCGAAAATGCAGAAGTAAGACGGAAAGGGCAGGTGCAGTATGGCAGATAAGACATTTCAATTAAAGATCATAGCACCGGAACGTATCTTCTATGAGGATGACGTAACTTTTGTTGAATTCCGTACAACGGAAGGGGATATAGGTGTATACCCGGGACATATTTCGCTGACTTCCATTATTGCTCCGGGTATTGTGAAGATTCATACACCGTCCGGTGAAATCCGAGAGGCCGCATTGCATGAGGGCTTTTCGGAGATTCTGGCAGATCAGGTAACGATTCTGGCAGAGGCAGTAGAGTGGCCGGAAGAGATTGATATCAATCGTGCGAAGGAAGCACAGATTCGTGCAGAACGAAGGATTCAGTCAGAGGATGGAGATATGGATCGGGCAGAGCTGGCGTTGAAGCGGGCTATTGTCAGACAGAGAATTGCAAGATAACATGGATAAAGGGCTTCTATGAGAAATCATGGAAGCCCTTGTCTAGTTTTGATATGAGTATTTGTTAAATCCTGCTTTGTATAGAATGCGTTACCATGCTCCATCTATAGGCTCCCTATAGAAAAATTCCACCAATTGCTTTTGAGTATCATTCATGATAATTCCACTGATTTCAAGGGCATCTCCATTTCTATATTCTATATATGCCAGATAGTAATAGTCACTTGTATTATCTGCCGTCAATAATTTTTTCAAAAAATCAACTTTACCACTAAAATCGTTTTCATATAAAACAGTCTTTTTGTCAACTCCATTATA
>JAIECC010000312.1 GCA_029068665.1 Lachnospiraceae bacterium | reverse complement strand
ATTATTGTTGCCTCTGTTAAAGATGCAACACCAGGCGGCGTTGTTAAGAAAGGTGACGTTGTTAAAGCAGTTGTTGATCGCAGCAAGAAGGGTGCTCGTCGTAAGGACGGTTCTTATATCAAGTTTGATGAGAACGCAGCTGTAATCATTAAGGATGACTTAAATCCAAGAGGAACTCGTATTTTTGGACCTGTCGCTAGAGAGTTGAGAGATAAGAAGTTCATGAAGATCGTCTCTTTAGCTCCAGAAGTACTGTAGGGAGGTGTTTACTGTGGCAACAATGAAGATTAAAAAGGATGACCAGGTTGTAGTGATCACTGGTAAAGATAAAGGCAAGGAAGGAAAAGTTCTTTCCGTAGATGCTAAGAACCATAAGGTCCTTGTAGAAGGCGTGAATATGGTATCCAAGCACAGTAAGCCGAGCATGCAGAATCAGCAGGGCGGAATTATTCAGAAGGAAGCTCCGATTGACATTTCAAATGTAGCTTATCTGTACAAGGGCAAGCCGGTTCGTGTAGGATTCCAGGGCGAAAAGAAGGATAAGGTTCGTGTGGCTAAGGTTGATGGTAAGCTGGAAGTAATTGATTAATGGGAAAGGAGGCCGCATCAGTGAGTAGACTAAGAGATCAGTTCAATGAGAAAATCGTTGACGAAATGATGAAGAAATTCGAATATAAGAATAAATTGCAGGTACCAAAGCTGGAAAAGATTGTTATCAATATGGGCGTTGGTGAAGCAAAGGACAATGCAAAGCTGTTGGAAGCTGCTGTTAAGGATTTAGAGATTATTTCCGGTCAGAAGGCAGTTGTAACAAAGGCAAAGAAGTCTGTTGCGAACTTTAAGTTGAGAGAAGGTATGCCGATTGGATGTAAGGTGACCTTAAGAGGTGAAAAGATGTATGAGTTTGCAGATCGTCTGATTAACCTTGCTCTGCCTCGTGTCCGTGACTTCAGAGGTATCAATCCGAATTCCTTTGACGGAAGAGGTAATTATGCACTTGGCATTAAGGAACAGTTGATCTTCCCAGAAATCGAGTATGATAAGATTGACAAAGTTAGAGGTATGGACGTAATTTTTGTAACTACTGCTAACACAGACGAAGAAGCACGTGAATTGTTGACATTATTTGGAATGCCATTTAGTAAGTAAGAAGGAGGAAGATTCCATGGCAAAGAAATCTATGGTGGTAAAGCAGCAGCGTAAGCAGAAGTTCTCTACAAGAGAATATACCCGTTGCAAAATATGTGGTCGTCCACATTCAGTTTTAAGAAAATACGGAATTTGCAGAATCTGCTTCCGTGAATTAGCATACAAGGGCGAGATTCCTGGTGTTAAGAAGTCAAGCTGGTAAGATTTGAAAGGAGGCAAACAACAATGGCAATGAGTGATCCAATTGCAGATATGCTTACAAGAATCCGTAATGCAAATACTGCAAAGCATGATACAGTTGATATTCCGGCATCTAAGATGAAGATTTCCATCGCAGAAATTCTTTTGAATGAGGGTTATATCAAAGCATTTGATATTGTAGAAGATGGAAAGTTCAAGACGATTCATATTACCTTGAAGTACGGTGCAGATAAGAATGAGAAGATTATTACAGGTCTGAAGAGAATCTCTAAGCCTGGTCTTCGGGTATATGCTAGCAAAGAAGATTTACCAAAAGTGTTAGGTGGTCTTGGTATTGCTATCATTTCTACCAACAAAGGTGTATTAACAGATAAAGAAGCAAGAAAGCAGAACGTAGGCGGCGAAGTACTCGCTTATGTATGGTGACATTGAGTACTTAGCGAATTCGAGCAGATGCGAAGAATGAGGTTAGTACGAAAGTCCATCCCGAACCTTAGCGAGACCGAATGAAAAGAGGTCGAGATTAGTTGAGGGATGAAACCGAAACATTTAACGAGATCCGGCGACAGCGAGGATTGAGTTTAGTGTGAGTTCGTTCTTTGAACATGGTTTACTTGTAACTATAGATAATAGATAAGTATAATTTAGGAGGTAACGGCATATGTCACGTATCGGAAGAATGCCTATCGCGGTACCAGCAGGTGTTACTGTTGATATTGCAGAAAATAACAAGGTGACAGTTAAGGGACCAAAGGGGACCTTAGAGAGAGTTCTGCCTGCTGAAATGGAAATCAAGCAGGAAGATGGACATCTGATTGTAACAAGACCAAATGACTTAAAGAAAATGAAGTCTTTACATGGTTTGACAAGAACCCTGTTAAATAACATGGTTGTTGGTGTAACAGATGGTTTTGTAAAAGAACTGGAAGTAAACGGTGTTGGTTACAGAGCATCTAAGCAGGGAAAGAAATTGGTTCTTGCATTAGGTTACTCACATCCGGTTGAGATGGAGGATCCGGAAGGATTAGAGTCTGTAGTCGATGGTAACAAGATTACCGTTAAAGGTATTGATAAAGAAAAAGTTGGCCAATACGCAGCAGAAATCAGAGCAAAGAGCGCCCCTGAACCATATAAGGGCAAGGGTATCAAGTATGTTGATGAAGTGATTCGACGCAAGGTTGGTAAGACTGGTAAAAAATAATTAAAGGAGTGAAAAGCAATGATTAGTAAAGCGTCAAGAAAAGACATTCGTGAAAAGAAGCATGCAAGACTTCGGAACCGTATCAGCGGCACTGCTGAATGCCCACGTTTAGCGGTTTTCAGAAGTAATAATCATATGTACGCTCAGATTATTGATGATACAGTTGGAAATACCTTAGTGTCTGCGTCAACACTTGAGAAAGCAGTGAAGGATGCTGTAGATCATACCAATGATGTGGAAGCTGCAGCCTGTGTTGGTAAGGCTGTTGCTGAGAAAGCATTAGCAAAGGGTATTAAGACTGTCGTATTCGATAGAGGCGGCTATGTATATAAAGGTAAAGTAAAGGCATTAGCAGATGCAGCCCGTGAAGCTGGTCTCGAATTCTAATAAGGAGGAATACACAATATGAAGCATACAATCATTGATGCTAGTCAGCTGGAATTAGAAGAAAAAATAGTATCAATCAAGCGTGTTACCAAGGTTGTAAAGGGTGGACGTAATATGAGATTTGCGGCACTTGTTGTAGTTGGTGACAGAAATGGTCATGTAGGTGCCGGCTTAGGTAAGGCTGCTGAAATTCCGGAAGCAATCCGGAAGGGCAAGGAAGATGCAATGAAGAAGCTGGTTACGGTTGCAATTAATGAGGATGGCAGTATTCCTCATGATTGGACAGGTAAGTTCGGCAGTGCATCCGTATTATTAAAGACATCTCCGGAAGGTACCGGTATTATCGCCGGTGGTCCTGCACGTAACGTATTAGAGCTTGCCGGATACAAAAATATCCGTACTAAGTCTTTAGGATCAAACAATAAGCAGAACGTAGTATTAGCTACGATTGATGGTCTTTCTAAGATTCGGACACCGGAAGAGGTTGCAAGACTTCGCGGCAAATCTGTGGAAGAAATCCTGGGCTAAGGAGGTTATTTAAGATGGCAGATAAATTAAAAGTAACATTAGTAAAGTCTACAATCGGAGCAATTCCGAAGCACAAGAAAACGGTAGAAGCATTAGGTCTTAGAAAGCTGAATAAATCTGTGGAACTGCCAAACAACGCAGCAACATTAGGAATGGTACAGCAGGTAAGACACTTAGTAAAAGTAGAAGAGATTTAGTTGAGATAGGAGGTGCACGTAATGAATTTATCAAGCTTAAAGCCTGCAGAAGGTTCTAAACAAAGTGATAACTTCAGAAGAGGTCGTGGCCATGGTTCAGGAAATGGCAAGACAGCCGGTAAGGGTCATAAGGGACAGAAGGCTCGTTCAGGAGCAACAAGACCGGGCTTTGAAGGTGGTCAGATGCCGTTATATAGACGAATCCCTAAGAGAGGATTTACCTGTAGAAATTCAAAGGAAATCGTTAGTGTTAACGTTTCTTCTCTGGAGCGTTTCGACAATGGGGCAGAAGTATCTGTTGAAACATTGATCGAGCAGGGAATTGTCAGAAATCCGAAGGATGGCGTAAAGATTCTTGGAAATGGAGAATTAACCAAAAAGCTTACAGTAAAGGCAAATGCATTCAGTGAAGGCGCAATTGCCAAGATTGAAGCAGCTGGTGGAAAAGCCGAGGTGATTTAGGATGTTCAAGACACTGGTCAATGCTTTTAAGGTGAAAGACATACGGAACCGTATTTTCTTTACCTTAGGGATATTGTTGGTATTTCGAATTGGTTGTATCTTCATAACCATTCCGGGTGTTGATGCAGCAACGATTCAGGCAACCTTGGATTCTATTTTGGGAACAGAGGCAAATGTTTTGCTGGGAATGTTTTCCGGTGGTTCCTTAGAGCAGATGTCAGTTTTTGCTTTGAACGTAACACCATATATTACGTCTTCCATTATTATTCAATTACTGACCATTGCAATTCCTGCGTTAGAGGAACTGCAACGGGATGGTGAGGATGGAAGAAAGAAAATGAATGCGATTACCAGATATGTAACGGTACTTCTGGGAATTATAGAATCTGCCGGTTTGGCAATCAGCTTACAGCAGGCTAATGCACTAGGTACGGATGCCAACGCATTAACGGTTGTTACCATGATCATAACCTTAACAGCAGGCAGTACTCTGGTTATGTGGCTGGGAGAACGGATTACGGAAAAGGGAATCGGAAATGGTATTTCAATTATTTTGTTAATTAATATCGTATCCAGAATGCCAAATGATTTCTCTAATCTGTACACCATGTTTGTTAAGTCTCAGTTCAAGGATGCGGAATATGTGAAAGGAATTGGTGCAATTCTGGTAATTGTTGCTGTTGTTATTTTGACAACCATACTGGTCATTCTGTTACAGGATGCAAAGCGGAATATTCCAATCCAGTATTCGCAGAAGATGAGCGGACGCAGAATGGTTGGAGGCCGTGCTACTGAAATGCCGTTGAAGGTAAATACCGCAGGTGTTATTCCGATTATTTTCGCATCTTCGCTGTTATCTATGCCGGCTATGATTGTAAGACTGTTTAAGATCAATATTACGAATAAAGTATTACAGGAGATTGTATCCAGTTTATCTCAGGATTCTTGGTTTACAAAAGCACATCCATGGGGATATGTAGGATTAGCATTGTATGTTGTCCTGGTATTGATGTTTGCATATTTCTATACATCGATTACCTTTAATCCGATGGAGGTAGCCAATAACTTAAAGAAGAGCGGTGCTTCAATTCCTGGTATCCGACCGGGTAAGCCGACCCAGGAATATCTGGAAAAGGTGTTAAAATATATTATTTTCATTGGAGCAGTGGGGCTGGTCATTATTGCCCTGATACCAATTTTCTTTAGTGGTGTATTTAATGCCCAGGTATCTTTTGGAGGAACATCCCTGATCATTATTGTGGGTGTAATCATTGAGACTATGCAGCAGTTGGATTCCAAGATGCTGGAGCGGAATTATGAAGGATTTTTGAAATAAGATAACTGTCAATAAGCTGTAGATTTCCTACAGCTTATTGGTGTATGTGTGAAGTGGAACAGTATATTGTAGAATACGGGAGGAAAATCATATGAAGATTATCATGTTGGGTGCACCAGGTGCAGGAAAAGGAACACAGGCAAAGTTAATTGCAGAAAAGTACGGAATTCCTCATATTTCAACCGGCGATATTTTTCGTGCTAATATAAAGAATGGTACGGAATTAGGAGCAAAGGCTAAGACCTATATGGATCAGGGGCTTTTGGTTCCGGATGAATTAGTTGTAGATTTAGTGATTGACCGGTTTAAGGCAGACGATTGTCAAAAAGGATATATTCTGGATGGTTTCCCAAGAACCATTCCTCAGGCAGAGGCTTTGGATAAAGCTTTGGCAGCAATCGGTGAGAATGTGGACTATGCCATCAATGTAGAGGTACCGGATGAAAATATCGTTCGCAGAATGTCCGGTCGCCGGGCTTGTGTTGGATGTGGTGCTACATATCACATCGTGTATAATCCGACCAAGGAAGAAAATAAATGTGATGCCTGCGGCGGAGAATTGATTTTACGTGATGATGATAAGCCGGAAACAGTTCAGAAGAGATTAAGTGTATATCACGAGCAGACCCAGCCGTTGATTGACTATTATAATAAGAAGGGCATTATGAAAGAGGTTGACGGAACCGTTGATATGAATGATGTCTTTGCGGCAATTTGTGATATCTTAGGTGAATAAAATGCCGATTACCAAGAAGTCTCAGGCCGAGATAGAGCTTATGCAGGAAGCCGGCCGAATCCTTGCGATTACTCATGATGAGCTGAAAAAGGAATTAAAGGCAGGAATGAGTACCAAGGATATTGATACATTAGGCGAAACCATTATTCGGGATTATGGCTGTATACCATCCTTTTTGAATTACTGTGGTTATCCGGCATCCATATGTGTTTCCGTGAATGACGAGGTCGTTCACGGAATTCCGGATGCAAATCGGATTATACAGGATGGTGATATTGTCAGTCTGGATGCGGGAGTCATATATAAAGGATATCATTCCGATGCAGCGCGCACGATTATGGTTGGCAGGGTTTCAGAAGAGGCAAAGAGGCTGGTAGAGGTTACCAGACAAAGCTTCTTTGAGGGAATCCGGTATGCGAAACCGGGTTATCATATCATAGATATTGGAAGGGCCATTCAGGAATATGTAGAGGCAAACGGATTTTCGGTAGTACGGGACCTGGTTGGACATGGAATCGGAAAAAAGCTACATGAGAAACCCAATATTCCGAATTTTGCCGGTAAAGGAAAGGGAGCAAGGCTGCGGCCCGGAATGACCCTGGCTATTGAACCCATGGTAAATGCCGGTGAATATGATGTGGTATGGCTGGATGATGACTGGACAGTAGTGACCTATGATGGTTCTTTGTCTGCACATTATGAGAACACAATACTGATTACAGAAAAAGAACCGGTGATACTTTCCACAGCGGAAGGCATAGAATTATAAGCATAAGATTTATGAGCAAAGAGCAGGAGGTTTTGAATATGTCAAAAGTTGATTCAATTGAAGTAGAAGGTGTAGTATTAGAGAAATTACCAAACGCAATGTTTCGGGTACAGTTGGAAAACGGACATGTGGTATTAGGGCATATCAGTGGTAAGATTCGGATGGGATATATAAAGATTCTTCCGGGTGATACCGTAA
>JAIECC010000311.1 GCA_029068665.1 Lachnospiraceae bacterium | reverse complement strand
GTCTTACTGACTGCAATTAACGTAACCTCATCCGGATTACGATTAGCCTTTCCGCAGGCTTCTTCCACATTTTGCTTCACCATTGCCAAATTTTCTTTAATCACGATTATCATCTCCTGTTTGTTAATAAATAATCTGTCCCTCTTCCACTGCGGAGGAATCCAGAACAATCCGGTCATACAGGGCTATGCCGTAATTTGTATTCTCGGATATAATAGAAAAATCTCCATCTGATGCCAGGATTTCAACCGGCCGGAAGCTGGCAGTTCCCCGATTTGCATTATATACTCCGGTCCGATTTTCCCGCCCCACATCCGTAAGAGGCAGGGTCTGATCCGAATCATTCTTCACCAGAACCGCATCCGGAGCGAAATCATTGGGATTTACATAGCAATATGCATCGTCTTTATCATAGATGTCCGGTGCCACCTGCATCACGGAAAGATTGCCTTCTTCATCTAAAATACGGACATTAAAATATATCATCTGATTAGAATTACTGCCGGTGGTCAAATAATCAATGGGAATTCGAAGCACCTGTTTTTCTACAATGGCACTATTAGGAATGGTCAGTCCCTCCTGCTGGGTCATCACAATTTCAATGGGAATAAAGCGTTCCTCACAGTAATTGACCATCAGCTTGTCCAGAGTAATATTTGCAAAATAATCCTCTCCATTTTGTATTACGGTAATATCACCATATACTTCATGAACAACATTGGGCATTCGCAGAGTTACCCGATCATCCTCCTGCAGCCGTTTCGCATCTTCGGAAGACAGTGGCAGCACCAGATTCCAGATATCACTGGTGATCAGCTTATAAACCGGACTGCCCGCCTGAATGATTTCACCTGTTTTTAGTGATGTACTGACATAATTTTCCTTATTATAATCCGCAAGTGTTATCTCCTCTGGCTTTTTGCCTTCATACCCATCCTGATAAAAGGTTACAACACCACTTTCACTGGAAGCAATCCGTGAAAATGAAGCCATCGTACCGCCTGCACTTGTCAATTCTTCCAGCACCTGGGAATTGACAAGATCCAGAATCTGACTTTCCAAATCATATTTAAAATCATAGACATCCGAAAAATTCACATCTGAAAAATAATTTTGAAAGGAGGATATCCTGCTTTTGATTTCTGCATATCCGGCAGCATTTAATGTAACACCGTCACCGGACGCATCCGCAATGATATCTGCCAGGGAACCGGTTGCATCCAGAGTATATACCGTAGCATTTTTTCCCACCTTCTGTCCGTTTCGGATATAATAATTAATGTAACCTGACATATCAGTAGCAACCAAGGATTCCTGCCGGAGTGCAATTGCCGACCCGGTAATATTGGTATCAATATAGCTTTTCTGAACTTCATAAACCGAAATCCGTACCTGCTGGGAGCTTCGGAAAATCTGAACTCCAAGGAAGATAAAAATCAGTCCAAATATAATAACACCAATATTGATTACCGGTACGTTATGAAATTTGATTACTTTTTGATTTTTTTTCATTGAATTAACGTTCCTGTAAAAGAAGGGACGGGTGAAGCACCTGTCCCTGAAATAGTTCTATAATGAAATACTGACATACTGCTTAACAGCTTCCGGAAGCTGTTCTGCATTCATGGAAAGACTGACCATCACATCGATATTCCGGCTTTCGGAGAATTCTGCCAAAAAATCAATCGCATTCTGAACCTGCTCCTCTTCAATATGAGCAATGGTCAAAAAGCTGTCAAAATAAATCTGTTCCAAATCATGATCCTGAGAGGCAATACCATAAAGAAAACCACAAAACATATCGAAATTCTCTATATGGAATTCCGGTACATTAATCATCCGAATACGGTTGCTCAATTCATACATATGCTTGTTGTTCTTATCTAAATAGACAATGGAGCCATTTGTCAGCAAAGCACTGTCATTGGCTTTTGAAATAAGAACTTTTGTTTTGCCTTTACCTTTGTTTCCTGCTATGATTTCTACCATGTTATCACCCTCCTAATTATCCACTAATACTAATTATAGTACAATCAGCAAGGAAGCACAACAAGATTTTGTTATTCTTTCTCAGAAATCTGGTTTAACAGCTGCTGCATTTTCTCATAGAGTGCAGACCGGGAACCGGCACCGCAGACCAGAACAATATAATCCTGATCCTGACTGTCTTTTGCTTCTACGATCAGACAGCTTCCGGCTTCATTGGTAGTACCGGTTTTGCCGCTAATTACCGTAATTCCTTCTGGTGCGGAATAGTTCTGTGAAATGAACAAATTAGAGTTTGCTATTGGTGCTTCCCTTTCATTTCCCTCTCCATCGGTATAATGAATTGTATATTGCGGGATTTCCGCTATAGCACGGAATTCCTCATGCTGAATCAATGCCTGGAAAATCAAATACAAATCGTACGCAGTTGTATAATGCTCCTCTGCATGCAGGCCGTTGGGATTTACAAAATGTGTGTGTGTAGCTCCTAATTCCACTGCCCGCTGATTCATCAGGTCTACAAAGGCACTATCACTTCCTGCAACATAACGGCCAAGCATTACAGCATAATCGTTAGCAGAGGTAATAAGCATACCATGCATCAGTTCATTTATGGTAATTTGATCCCCTACCTGCAATTCCAGACTGACAGCCAATGGATCATTCAATACAATGGGCTCCGTAACCGTAACCGTATCGCTTAGGTTCCCCCGCTCTAATACCAGCAAGGCGGTCATGATCTTTGTAATACTGGCCGGATAAATCCGTTCAAAGGCATTCTCACTCATCACTACCTCATTGGTAGAATTATTGATGCACAGCTGTGCAGCTACAGAGGAATTCACATGCTCCTCTGCCGGAAATACGGCATATTGACTGGAATAATTATATGAAATCACTGGTGGAACCGATACAGATGCCTGATATTCCCACTGATCTTCAATTCGAAAATAAGCACCGGCAGCTGATTCCTCCTCATTGGAAGAACAACCGGTCAAAATAAAGCACAGTATCAAACATATACAACAAACCCGAATAAATGGATATTTCATAATGCCTCCTTCGCTTCTGTTCTGACGAACATACGTAAAGAAAGCTGTCACTCTGACTCCCTGACAGCTCTTTCCACTTATTTATATATATTCCGCCACTCTAAATCTCCCCGCTCCAGTGCCTTGATCAATAATTCTGCTGTTGCCAGATTTGTAGCAAGAGGGATATTATGCATATCACACAGGCGAAATATATTATTACTATCAATTTCATGTGCCTTAGGATTCTGTGGATCCCGTAAAAAGATCAACATATCCAGATCATTATTCTCAATCTGTGAGCCCAGCTGCTGCTCTCCACCCAAATGCCCAGCCAGATATTTATACACACTTAAATTCGTAACCTCTTCAATCAAACGTCCCGTAGTACCGGTTGCATACAAGGAATGCTTACTTAAAATTCCGCGATAAGCAATACAAAAATTCTGCATCAGCTTTTTCTTAGTATCATGTGCAATTAAACCAATGTTCATCGAATTCACCTCAATACTTCTTTCTATGCAGACTCACATTCAAAACCAGACCAATTCCTATACAACTGGATAGCAATGAACTTAAACCATAGCTGATAAATGGCAGAGGCAGACCGGTATTTGGAAGAATCTGGGTAGCGACACCGATATTAATAAAAGTCTGAAAACAGATAAGTGCTGCTACGCCTGAAGCAATTAACATTCCTTCCCGATCTCCTGCCTTTCTGGCGATACGAATACATTGTAACACTATTAATAGTATAATTGCAATAATAAACACACACCCGATAAAGCCTAATTCTTCGCCTACTACAGAAAAAATAAAATCCGTCTGCTGTTCCGAAATCAGATTGGCATCCTTTACGGTGGCTACTGTATCGGAACTGATTCCTTTTCCGGTCAGCATACCGGAGCCAATAGCCATAACGGAATTTGCCTGCTGATATCCGGTGGTCAGGGCATAATCCTGCGGATATAGAAATGCCAATACACGTCCCTGCTGATTTTCACTGATCAGCTTTTGATCCGGCTGTTGAATATACCAAAGCAGTGCACTGCTTAAGGGAATCATGATTAACGCAACGATTCCCATGACCTTATAGCTCAGCCCTGCTACAAAAATCATGGCCAGCATAAGCAAAAAAATATCAATGGTTGTAGATAAATCCGGCTGCTGCACTACAACTGCCAGGGGAACTGCACAGAAAACCGCAAGCAAAAGCAGGCTTTTCCAGTTATTCAGTTTATCCTTCAGCTTCGTCAGCATTACAGCCAG
>JAIECC010000310.1 GCA_029068665.1 Lachnospiraceae bacterium | reverse complement strand
AAAGGATTCCAGTACCATACGCTCAAGACCGTCCTTCTTTTCCTGTTCCGGTGCCTGTTCCCGATAAGAATTGGCATATACCAGCATATCCAGGCGATTATTACCGATAAATTCTGCACCAGCCGGATATTCCTGCCGGTCTGTCATGGTTCCTTCCTTATCATAGCATTCCACTACAATCCGGGTTGTTTTGATTACCTTATCCGAACCGCTTCCTGTCAGAACGGATTCTTCCGTACCGGAAGCTGCTTCCTGCACCGGATCTGCAGCCTCATCATAATGCTGCTTCATGGTACGCAAAAAGCTGATTTGATACCCTATAATTACCAGTAACAGTGCCACTCCGATAATGCCCAAAAATTTTTTCCACATAATTCCTTCCTCCTGTTAGAATTATGTCCCAAAATCAGGCATTCTAAACTTCGGTGTTTTCATGAAATAAATGCAGTTTTTT
Organism: Lachnospiraceae bacterium; assembly: GCA_029068665.1. Classification (GTDB taxonomy): domain Bacteria; phylum Bacillota; class Clostridia; order Lachnospirales; family Lachnospiraceae; genus CAG-632. Next base: position 3,720 of record JAIECC010000310.1, on the reverse strand, counting down.
CGCTGCCTTTACCAGCACATGTCCCTTTGGAATACTGTTTAATTCCTCCTCCGATACTCCGTTAAACAGGAAAATAGCCAGGAAATATGTGAGAATTCCAAGCAGAACACTTATAAGAAAGCTAATCGCATTGCTTTTTGTCAAATAGTGCAGAACATAATAACTGCCCCAACACATAGCACCCATGAACAGAGCAGACAAAGTCGGAATAAAAAAGGTCTTTTTCCATTCAAATTGAAAACCGATCTTACGATACAGGGCAATACAATTCAACAGACACAAAATAACCGCAAAGGCAATCGTAGAAAGCATCAGTCCCCATACCATCATATCAAATAACCACATAAAGACAAAAGCAAGTATACTATGCACAATCAATGCAATAATGGAATGAATCACCGGAAGTTTTAAATAATCCGTAGCCTGTAAAATAGCATTGGTAACCGTTGACAGGGCGAAGAAGAAGACAAAGCTGCTCCCCCACAGCAGCAATTCACCTGCCAGAGTTGGAAAGCCGGTACTGGTGCCAAAAATCAGTTGAATCGCCGGTCCCCCAAGCACTGCCAGTCCTACGGTACAAGGAATGGCAATCAGCATGGTTACCTTAATGGTAAGCTGTGCCTTGGATAAGATACCGGAATTATCTCCTCTGGACTTTGCCGCTGCAATATTCGGCAGCATGGCAGAAGCTAAGGCATTGGCAATGGCAACCGGAATATTGACCATTAACAGATACTTTCCTGTATAGATTCCATGCATGACCCCAATAACCTTCTGTAAATATCCCTGCTTTTCCATCACTGCATATATCATATAATTGTCAATAAAAGGACTGACATTATAAAGTGTAGCACTTAATACCATGGGGGTAACCGTCAAAATAATGCTTCTAAATATAACAGAATAGGAATCCACCGGTGCCTTTTGTCCCTTTCGGGTTCGTTTTTTTAAGATTGGACGATATAACACATATACCAACAGTACAAATCCCAGGCCTGCCAGCACACCGGCTCCTGTACCAAGAGTACTGCCCATGGCTCCCCTGGCAGGCAGCACATCCCGGGGATCTTCCATAACAAAAGGACGTACCAGAAGATATGCCGCCAGCACACTGACAACGGCATTGAATATCTGCTCAAATATCTGAGAAATGGAAGTAGGAATCATGGTTCCCTGACCCTGAAACAGCCCACGGAAGGTCCCTAAGACTGCCGAAAAGAAAATCACCGGAGATAATACCTGCAATACCGGCACTGCTCCCTCTGCCTTTACCAGAACCGGAGCCGCCACATAACAGAACACAGAGGCTGCCAGACCCACGATCACTGCGTAGATCAAGGAACATTGGAAAATCCGGTCTGCATTAATATATTCCTTTCGGGAATTTTTAGCTGCTACCATCTTAGAAACCGCTACCGGAAGACTATAAGAAGATATGATCAATATAATACTATACACCGAATATGCACTGTCATATAAGCTGTTTCCACGGTCACCAATAATACGGGTCAAAGGTACCCGGTAAATCATACCAATCAGCCGTACTATAATTCCTGCAATCGCAAGGATACCGCCCTGTACCAAAAAGTTTTTCCGGCGGCTTTCTTTCGTTCCACTCATTCTGTTCCGTCTCCTAATTTGTTACACAGCCTGTCCCAATGCCGTCAGTTCTGACAATGCCTAATCATTGTTGCCGCACAACTGAAATGCACTGGGCAGTAAATCCCGTAAATGATACTCCTGTATACCATCGGCATCCTCCAGAAGTATTCTGCCCTCTGGAAAAAACTCAGACATCACTTGAAGGCATATTCCACATGGATATGCCTTCCGTCCTTCACTGCATACAATTGCAATCCTATCAAATTCACGTTCTCCTTCTGAAACTGCTTTGAAAATCGCAGTCCGTTCCGCACAAACCGTTGCGCCAAAGGAAGCATTTTCAATGTTACAACCTACATAGACCCTGCCGCTTTTTGTAAGCAGTGCTGCACCTACCTGAAAACCGGAATAGGGTGCATAGGCTTGTTTCATCCCTTCCTTTGCATATCCGATCAATTCACTATCTGTCATGAAATAACTCCTATTCAAAGGTAACTCCGGCAGTATTATTCGCATCAAAGAATGTAATCCAGGTTTTTCCCGGATTCATCAACAGCTTTTCTCCGGAGGCATCATAAAAGTATAAAATGCCGCCTGCATATTTCCATTTAATCGGAACATACTGCCCATTGGAAGCATAATAACCGTCACCAGATCCTTCATTGCAAACCTCCATCAGATAACCATCTACCGAAAAAGTATCTGCAAACAGAATCAATACATTTTGAAAATGAAGCTGTTCATTGGTCTGATCATCAATCTGAGGCTCTCCAAACTGGAACCGGTAATACTGCTTTTCCTCTGCATTATATTCAAACCAAGGCTGACGGTTGGCACTGAATGCCGTTGTAATCTTTGATGCAGAACTGCCCCCTTCCAGATCATGATTCTTAGAATAGAAAGAAAACATGGAATTATAACCCAGACCATGCTCCATATTAAATCCGGCATACTCCAGAGCGGCATTTAACCCTTCCTCTGAGGTATATGCATTATGAGGTGCCACTCTGCTGTTATCACGATAGATAAAATAATTTCCCACTGCATACATACCATCCATATGGTCAATCCCGCTGCTTGCCAGTTCATCATCTGCCAGTGTGGAAGTTCCGATATGACAGAATACCGCATCCAACTGTTCTGCCGCCCGGACATAATATTGTCTGGCACTCCGTACCGGACCGATTTTTTCCAGACCGCGGTAATCAGAAAATACTGCCATCAGTCTTGTGATTCCGCCTTCTACCACCATTTCATAAATAATATCTGCCTGACCGATCCCGGACTGGGGCATTGCCTCTCCGATGTTATTGATCATAATTGCTACCGGACGGCGTTCATTGATTTCTTTTTCCACCCATTCTCCGGTCAGGTCACTGATTACTTTTCCTTCTGTATTAATCAATTCGATATCCGTGGCGGAACTCATCAATTCCGTTGAAGGAATGGAAACTGCATTTTCCTGCTTTGCACCACATCCGCTCAGGAGCATGGACAGCCCCAACACAGCTCTCATTCCTGCCGCCATCGATTTCTTTGTCATTTTTTTCATGCTTACACCTCGTTTGATTTAGTCTCTTGTATAACCTTTCATTTGTAAAATCTCTTCCTGTTTGGTCTCCATGATTAACTGCTCTGCAGCTGCTTCATGGTCATAACCGCTCAGATGAAGCATACTGTGGGCAACCAGAAATGCCAGCTCCCGCTCCGGACTGTGTCCGAATTCCCGTGCCTGCTCGTACACTTTATCAACCGAAATCACAATATCTCCCAGATTCAGCGCCCCGGTATCCTGATCAAAATAATCCTCCGGATGCTCCTCTACCATGGTAAATTCCTCCGGCTTCCGAAAATCAATCATAGGAAAGGATAATACGTCTGTGGGCCGGTCAATCCCACGATTTTCACGATTAATCTCCTGAATCCTCTCATTATCTGTCAGCAATACATTCACTTCAACATCATATGGACATTGCACATAGCTGACTGCCGTGTCAACGATATCATGAATGATATGGAGGTAATCCATAGAAATTTCGCACAAATATTCATTCTCAATATTTACTGTCATACTACCTCCTGACTCAACATCTTGTGTCTTTTACCATTATAAACAAC
>JAIECC010000031.1 GCA_029068665.1 Lachnospiraceae bacterium | reverse complement strand
TAGTAATACCCAGTCCATCTTAAATACCTGACTTCCATAAATAATCAAATACCCCAATCCGGCTCTGGCAGCCAGGAATTCGCCGATTATAACACCCACCAGACACAAACCGATATTTACCTTCATAACACTCAAAATATTTTCCAGACTGGCAGGAATGACAACCAGACGCAGACAGTCCAGACGACTGCCGCCCAGAGTCTGAATGAGCTTTAGTTTATCCGGTTCCACCATGACAAAGCCGGTATAGATATTCAGAATACTACCGAATACGGCTACGGAAATGGCACATACAATAATCGTTTTGTAATTTGCACCCAGCCAGACAATCAGAATGGGGGCAAGAGCTGATTTCGGCAGGCTGTTCAAAATAACCATATAAGGTTCGAGGATTTTGGACAGCTTGGGATTCCACCAAAGTAATATGGCAATGATAATACTGCTTAGGATGACGATGCTAAAGCTGACAATGGTTTCTAATAATGTAATACCGATGTGCATGAAAAGAGAACCTTCCCAAAGCATCTCCCAAAAGCATTTTGCAATAATGACAGGGCTGCAGAAAATAAAGGAGTTAATAAGACCTAAATCTGCAGTGACTTCCCATAATATCAGAAACCCAACAAAGATCATCCATTGCATTCCGCGTATCTGAATGTTATTTCTTTTTTGCTTTTTCAGGAATTCCGCTTGTTCCTTCGATACTTCCATTGTCTACCTCCTTCCAGATTGCATTAAAATAATCTCGAAATTCCGGTGCGTTTCGAGAACTGCCAGGTGTTCGTGGTTCGATACTTAGCTCAATGGCATAGTCTGCTTTCAAGGTGCCGGGACGGTGAGACAGTACCAGAACCCGGTCTGCCATACTGATTGCTTCCGACAGGTCATGAGTAACCAAAATCGTTGTAATTCCCTGTTGCTTTATGATATTACCAATATCATTGGCAACATTCAGACGGGTCTGATAATCCAGTGCACTAAAGGGTTCATCTAACAGCAGCAGCTTAGGAGAAAGGGCAAGGGTCCGGATTAAGGCAGCCCGCTGACGCATTCCACCGGAAAGCTCTCGGGGATAAGAGTCCTTAAAGTCATACAGCCCGTAGGTTTTCAACATGGTATTGATTGATGTTTTTGCTTCTGGTGTTAATCGTTTCTGTATTTCTAATCCTAAAGTGATGTTACGATATATGGTCCGCCACTCTAAGAGATGGTCCTTTTGAAGCATGTATCCTACCGGTTCTTTATAGTCACCTCTCGACATGCCATTTATCAGAAGCTCCCCATGAGAAAGGGGGAGCAGTCCGGCAATTATATTTAAAAGTGTGGATTTGCCACAACCGCTAGGGCCAACAATTGATATGAATTCTCCTGGATTGACAAAAAAGGATATGTCTTTCAAGGCGACTGTTTCTCCAGCGGTGGTGTGATACGTGTAACCGACATTGTAAAGCTCCAATATTGGCTGCATTAAGAATACCTCCGCAATTTTGTGATAAGATATTTTATGCAGGGCATAGAACATCGGCTACTGTAGAAAAATATAGAAAAATAAAGAAGGATAGAACTTAGAAATCGTCTTCTTCAATCACATAAAAGTCTAAATAATCAAAATCTATAGCATCAATAAAATTATCTCTGGTAAATCTGGTTCTGGCATGGCAGATGAATTCTTCCTGGTTGGATTTTAGCCACACCGGCTTTGACAGGTCAAATTCATAACAGAATTCATCCAAAGCAGCATAAACTTTCTGGGTACGGCGTAAACCGGCTGCTTCAATGCAGGCAACATGGTCC
>JAIECC010000309.1 GCA_029068665.1 Lachnospiraceae bacterium | reverse complement strand
GTATTTTCCATCTATCACCTGTAATGTTGACATATCCAAGCCTGTATACTTCATTACATTATGATAAGCTCTCCATGTTGCCAATGAATTACTATTTATGTTATTCGAGTTATATAATCCGTATGTAAATAACTGTCTCGAATTGTCCTTTGTATTAATCAGTTTTTCAATGAATGCTGCTGATTCTGAATTCTTATCATTACTGACGCAGCTCTGATAACTATATGGATGAAAGGAAAATAGAAACGTACTGTCATCATTCAAATATATCCCGTTTTCCGCTAACAGATTGCTGAATTGATGTGAAATAACTTTTTGTCTCTCCATTCTGGAAGTATTCTCATCCCCTCCGTATAATGTCTTTCCCTTTAATCTTGGATCATTCGGATTTGCGCCGCCTACCGTACCATAGCATATAGCTTTATAATCATTCTCAAACATAGCATAGGTTTCTGGATCATCCCATTTCTTTGTATATGCAAAATCACTAGTTCCAAAATATTTTTTACTTAAATATATATGCACTTCATGTTCACTGGCACACTGGCTTCTCACAGAAGCAGCGTAACTGGCTAATCTTTCATCCAGCTTTCTAATTGCCAGATTCTCTTCACTATACGGGTCCTCTCCATTTGCCTGAAGTTCACCACTGTTGTATTTATCTACCATTTGCTGATAGCGGTCTTCTACTTTTGCTGGTGAATACCTTCCTGGAGTATTATAATAGTTGAAATAACCGATTGTGCTCATATATCTTCCTCCTGCACACTATTTCTTTGTTTTTTTATCGGCACATAGTATGCTTCTATTTATCAGTTATGAGCATTCCTCCAAATTCACACAAGCTAAAATATCATATTTAATCCTACCTTTAATTGTTCTAATTTATCACCTAGTTCTTCCTTCATTATTCTGTAAGCTCTCTCCTTTGTACAATGTCCGGTACACACAAAATCAATCCCTGTATCCAGAATCTTCTTTGCTACGTCACGAACCTCAGCATCTGGTTTATTCCAAAGATGAAATCCTCCTATCAAACCATATACATGTTTATCCGGAAACGTTTTACCTACTTCATTAATGATATTTACAGCTCCACCGTGTGAACAGCAATTAACAATCACAAGTCCTTTGTCAGTATCTACAACCAGACTTTGCTCATGGGAGAAATCATCAGGCTTCCATCCATGAGAAGTACGCTGATACATCATTTCACGTTTTCCAATGGCTTCAAGTCCCTTTGTTTTATGTGGGATTAAATAAACTCCCTTCATTAATTCATAATCACCTGAAACTATTTCTATTCTTTCCGGATAATCCGTAAGTACATGTCTTGGAATGCCAATATATCTGTGAAATATAAACTTTTTGAAATAACAGTTTTCTTCAGTCGTTTCTCTCAAATAGAACTTTGCCTTGGAATTCTCTTTGAAGAATCTAGGCATTCCGTTTGCATGATCATAATGTGCATGACTTAATACTGCATAATCCACATCTCCAATATTTATCCCTAACTGCTCCATATTCTTTGCAAACAATTCAGATGCACCTACATCTACAAGAATCTTCTTATTCGTATATTCTACCAGAATGGAAAGCCCCCACTCTCCAGCCAGCCCTTCACACGCTATATTGTCTACTATTACAGTTACTTTTGTTTCCATCTGAGTTTTCATCTCCATTTCTAAATACATAGTATATTTGGGACTTGAAGGTTTTTATCTATTTTACCTCTTACAATGCAAGAAAAAATTCCGATTTGTCTTTTTGAATTTTACCATAGGCATCTGCCTGCTTCAATACATGCTGATAAAATCGACAGAGTTTCAATGAGTAACACTGATTCCGGCACATTTTAACCGAATATTTCCAATTGTTTTTCCGTATAAATGGATGGGTTTTCGTAAATCCTTATGTTACAAGTCATTTTACAGGAGGAAATCTTATGGCGCTGAATAAAGTAGATTTGTGCGGATTGAACACGTCCAAGCTTCCATTGTTAAGCAATGATGAGAAAAATCAGTTATTTCAGCAGATTGATGAGGGAGATACCCACGCACGTGATTTATTGATTGAGGGGAACCTCCGCCTGGTATTGAGTGTAATACAGCGATTTGCCAACAGTGCAGAAAATGCAGACGACTTATTTCAAATCGGCTGCATCGGACTTATGAAAGCAATTGACAATTTTGACCGCTCCTTGAATGTTAAGTTTTCCACTTATGCAGTTCCCATGATTATTGGTGAATGCCGAAGATATCTGCGGGACTATAATTCCATTCGTGTTTCCCGCTCTCTTCGGGATATTGCCTACAAGGCCATCTATGCAAAAGAACAGCTTCTGCGGGCTCATGACAAGGAACCTACCATGGAAGAAATAGCCACCGAAATCGGTATGGATAAGGAGGCTGTAGTAATGGCACTGGATGCCATAGCCAGTCCTCTGTCACTGTATGAACCGATTTATCAGGAAGGCGGAGACAACCTGTATCTGATGGATCAGGTCCGGGATAAAAAGAACACGGAGGAGGCCTGGGTGGAGGACCTTTCTCTAAAAGAAGCCATGCACCGGCTCTCCGACCGGGAATATAATATCATTAAGCTGCGTTTCTTTGACGGCAAGACCCAGACAGAAGTCGCAGAGGAGATTTCCATCTCTCAGGCACAGGTCAGCCGTCTGGAAAAGGGTGCCTTAAAAAATATGAGGAAGTATTTATCCGGCACCTGATTAATATGCCATCTCCCGCTTTAACCGTTTTATAATCTTCTTTTCCAGGCGGGAGATGTAAGACTGGGAAATTCCCAGCAGATCTGCCACCTCCTTTTGTGTCATTTCTTCCCCGTTTTCAGAATTCAATCCAAAACGCAATTCAATAATCAGCCGTTCTCTCGGTGTTAATACGGCCAATGCTTTCCGAAGCATTTTACGGTCTACCTCGTCTTCGATATCCCGATAGATCACATCCTCATCGGTTCCCAGAATATCAGACAGCAGTAATTCATTCCCATCCCAGTCCACGTTCAAAGGTTCATCAATGGAAACCTCCATTTTCGTTTTATTGGTGCGCCGTAAATACATTAATATCTCGTTTTCAATGCAGCGGGAGGCATAGGTTGCAAGCTTTATCTTCTTATCCGGTGCAAACGTATTAATTGCCTTTATTAATCCAATGGTGCCGATAGAAATCAGATCTTCCACTCCCACACCGGTATTGTCAAATTTCTTTGCTATGTATACCACCAGCCGAAGATTGCGTTCAATCAGCATACTCTTTGCTTCGGCTTCTTCATTGGTCCCCAGCTTTGCCAGCAATTCGCTTTCCTGCTTTACTTCCAACGGCGGCGGCAGAATTTCCGAACCTCCGATATAATGAATTTCTCCTTTGGGTACAAAAAGAAAA